>JBCBLJ010000021.1:0-25845 GCA_038520195.1 Planctomycetota bacterium | reverse complement strand
CAAAAAATCCTCTTCGCCACATGCGATCCAGAACAGTTTCAGTTGATCACGAAACTTGCCGAGTTTCGGGGCGAGTTCCTTGGGCGTTTCGGATTTTGGTGCCGCGGCGCTAAAAGCCCCGACCCAATCGAAATCATTGGTCGCCATCGCCGTGCGAATCGAGTGTCCGCCACCCATTGAAAGCCCCACGATGGCCCGTCCTTTTGAATCGCTCGCAACACGGTAGTGCGTTTCGACCCACGGGAGCAAAACGTCATCGATTTCACGGACCATCGCCGCGCTGTTGTTCGGTGAGTACTCGGGGCCACGATCGTAGGGCATCGGCACGGGATGTCCGTAGGGCATTACGATCACCATTTCTTTCGCCGCCCCGGACGCGATCAAGTTGTCCGCAATTCGATGGGCTCGACCGACCTCCGTCCACGCCGTTTGGTCGTCGCCGAAGCCGTGCAACAGAAATAGCACGGGATATTCCCGGTCGGCCTTTTCGTAGTAGCTCGGCGGTGTGTAGAGGATGACTCCTCTTTGACACTTTGCCACGGGAGAAGAGTACGTGTGATGATGGAGCGCACCATGTGGAACGTCTTGCAGTTGCGTTACCAACGGCGGCTCGCCATCGACTTCAAACAAACTCTGGCAGGAGTACCACTTCTTGATGGTCCGGTTCGACGGGTCCAAGTGTCTTGTGCCATCAACATCAAGCATGTACTCGTAGATACCGGGCGATAGCGGCCCGCTCGTCCCTTCCCACACGCCGTCGGCATTACGCCGCATTTCGATGTTGCCGTCATCGACGCGAATCACAACTGCTTTGACGGACTTCGCTTTGGGTGCACGCAGTCGAAACGTCACGCGGCCGTCTTGATGCACTTCGGGCGACTGAATTTGGTCCGCATAGGATGCGGCATGAAAAAAGAAGATCAAAAACACGGGAAAGATCGAACGCATCAGGCAACAACCTCAGGGCGGAGGACGGAATCAGCGAGAGTATAGTCGTCTCGCCGGGAACCGATGCCAATTGCGCGTTCGCGGTCAGCCGCCTCGAGCCTTTTGCTGCTCGATCAGCATTTGCTCTAGCGGCGAGACCGGGCTCGAACCGCGTGGCGTCTCGGGAGTCCGCCCCGAATCATCTAGCAGCGGCGAGACCGAACCGGCGTTTCGTGCTTCGAGTGCCGTTCGTACAACATCCAGCGTGCCACTCTTGAGTTGGTCACCGGGCGGCAGCAAGAATCGACCCAAGCCTTTGCCTTGAAAGTTGGTGTCTTCGATCACGTTAGGGCTTTTTCCGGTGCGGTCAATCGCGACCGATTGCAGCTTCCATTCGTGAACGACCAATTCGTATCTCGGTGCCGGAGGTATCGGAGTACTCAAGTCTCGCGTGATCACACTGCCATCAGGAGCAAAGGTCTGCACGCGTCGAAAGTGATCGGCACCCGCGTCGCGCTCAAGCTGCACCGTTTGGGAACTGCCCGGCGCGATCCGTAGTTGCCGCGGCTGAGTTGAATTCTGCGAGTCATTGATCGTGACGCGGATCTCCCGCTGCGCGGTGTTGGCCAAACGCAGCGTGGCTGGCGGCAGTGGGTCACGAGGCACGACACGCGATTCCAGGGTGATCGACTGCATCGGCGGCGGAAACAGAGGGAGTCGCGGCCTCAGGACCGGAAAGACTGGCAACCCGCCATGAGGACCGATGGTCGGTGAAGGACCGTATGGCCCGTAACCCGGTGCGGGCGTTGCATAGGGTGAGACGAAATAGGGCGGCACGAAGGGCGCCGGGCTTTTGCCAGCACGACGAACGCTGCGTCGTGAAAACACGAAACGCGGATACACGTCATCCAGATCGGCGACCAACATCATGCCGCTGCCCGATCGAGGGAATCGGACCACTCGATTGACCGATGGTAAGAAGTAGCCCGCATACTTCCGATCCAGCGAATCGAATTGACGGTCGCGAGCGAACACATACTGGGTGCCGTTCGCGTCATTGACGATCATTTGGCCACTGCGGAAGTAGACATCCGCGGTAATCACACCGGTGCGTTCGACCAGCTGATATCGATCCTTGGCGTAGGTGAAGGGGCTCGCCTTGGGCATCACGGTTCCGTTTTGCGCCGTCGCTGTCGCGGCGACGCCGAGAACGGAACATGCCACGATGCCCGAAAACGCAAAGGCGTGGAACCATCGAGCGATCATGATTGTCTCCTACTTGCTTCAGTTGAGGGAGTTTTGCACGGGGTATCGAGGGACACACCACTGTGAATGTTCTCGTGCGTTCCGCGGAATTGTTTACTGCAATACTTTTTTTGATCGGATGCCGTGATACCAAGTTCTAACGATCGGCCTAAAATGGGGTGTCGCGCTCGTGAATGACTCTTCGCGACTCCCGCCCCTTGCCTCCTTTTCGACGAGATCGCCTCGATGCTAAATCGTTGCTCACTCGCATTTTCGCTACTTTGTCTCTGTCCCGTTGCTCTGGCAGAAACGCCGTTGCGTTTCAATCGAGATGTTCGATCAATCCTGACGGACAAATGTCTCGCGTGCCACGGTCCCGACGGCGAAACCGTTGAGGGTGGCCTGCGATTGGATCAGCGCGAAAACGCGATCGAATCCGCCATCGTTCCCGGCGATCCCGATGCGAGCGAGTTGGTGCGACGGATTCTCTCGACCGATGAGTCAGAGGTGATGCCGCCACCGGAAACCAACAAGCCATTGAGCGCGCAAGAACGCGACGTTCTTAGACGCTGGATCGCCGAAGGTGCCGAGTACGAACCGCACTGGGCGTACACGCCAATGCGAAGGGCCCGTCAACCCAGTCCGACACTCTCAAAGACGATCGATTCGCTTCTCGGCGAACAAATCAAACAGCAGGGACTGTCACCCGTTCCGCGTGCCGACCGCGTGACGTTGATCCGCCGGCTTTCTTTCGATCTCACCGGCATGCCGCCGACCCCCGATCAAGTCGACCAGTTTTTGGCAGATAAAGGCAAAGACGCGTACGCCAGTCTTGTCGATCGCTTGCTGGATTCGCCTCGTTACGGTGAGCGAATGGCCACGTACTGGCTGGACCTCGTTCGCTATGCCGACACCGTCGGATACCACGGTGACCAAAACGTTTCGCAATCGCCCTATCGCGACTACGTCATCCGCTCGTTCAACCTGAACCTGCCGTATGACCAGTTCATTCGCGAACAACTGGCAGGCGACCTGCTCCCCGATGCGACGCTCCAGCAGCAAGTCGCGTCAGGATACAACCGTTTGAATCAAACGACCGAGGAAGGAGGCTCGCAGGCTAAGGAGTATTTGGCGATTTACTTTGCCGACCGAGTCCGCAACGTCTCGCAGGTGTTCATGGGCGCAACGGTCGGCTGCGCCCAATGCCATGACCACAAGTACGACCCGTACACCGCCCGCGACTTTTATTCGCTCGGTGCCTTTTTCGCCGATCTTGATGAACGCGGCGTCTACGGGGCTCGGAGCCGGCCTCCGGTGATCCGCGTCCCCAGCGATGAGCTCCAAAAGAAACTCGCGGCAATGGACGTGGAGCTTGAAACACTGGACAAAAAACGAGCGGCGCTGCGGACCGAGCTACTGAAGCAACAGGACACTTGGGAGACGGACGCCATCACTCGGCTCGACGAGAAAGTCGAGGTTGAAACGGCATGGGTAGACGATGCGATCTTGGTGGACGGAAAGAAGAACGGTGAGTGGCGCTACGTCGGCGGCGACAAGGCGCCCGTACACAGTGCGAAGAAATCACGCGAGCAGCAGGCCGATGGCCTCGTCCAGCACTTTTTCGATGGCGCAGAGAAGACTTTCATCGTCGCCGATGAATCCAAGTTCTATGCCTGGGTCCATTTGGATCCCGACAATCCACCCAAAGCCGTGATGCTTCAACTGAACGATGGCAATTGGGAACATCGAAAGGTCTGGGGGTCGGACGACATTACCTTTGGGCGACGCGACGAGAGTCACGCCGGCTACCAGCGGGCCGGCGAACTTCCGCCGAGCGGTGAATGGTTTCGATTGGAAGTCGACGCGTCCCAGGTCGGGTTGAAAACCGGCGCGAAGGTCGTCGGCATGGCGTTCACACAATTCGGAGGAAAGGTCCACTGGGATGCCGCCGGCGCACTGAGCATCAGTGGCATCCCCGACAACGTTGCCCAATCGCTCCGCACCGCAAAGGATCAGCGGACCGAAGAGCAACGCAGCGCGATCAGCGAGCAGTACCTTACCGAAGCGGAATCGATGATCGCGATCAATCGCGACATCGAAGCGACCAAGACCGCGCGGCAAGTCGCTTTCGAATCGGCGCCACAAACCGTCGTCGCAAAGGCGGTCAAGCCGCGGACCATCCGCATCCTGCCACGCGGCAATTGGCTCGACGACTCAGGCGAAATCGTCACACCCGCCATCCCTGCCTTTCTCGGCAAACTCGACACCGGCGACCGCCAACCGACGCGTCTTGACTTGGCGAATTGGTTGTGCCAAGAAGACAATCCACTCACCGCACGAACCATGGTCAATCGACTGTGGAGCTTGCTGTTTGGCCGGGGCATTTGCTCGAGTGTCGATGATTTTGGCGGCCAGGGAACCTATCCATCGGATCCCGAACTGCTCGACGAACTCGCACTCGAATTCATCCGCGCCGGATGGGACATCAAGCACATTGTTCGTTCCATCGTGATGAGCGAAACCTACCAACGTTCGTCCACGCCGAATCAGGCGCTCACAGAAGGCGATCCTTACAACGATTGGTTTGCGCGACAGGGACGATTTTGCGTCGAAGCCGAATCGGTTCGCGACGCCGCGCTTCTGATCAGTGGCCTGCTAGTCGATGAGCTTGGTGGCCCCAGTGTCCGCCCGTATCAACCAGCCGGCTACTACGCCCAACTCAACTTTCCGAGGCGGAAGTACCAGGCCGATCAGGGAGACAGCCAATACCGCCGCGGACTCTACACGCATTGGCAACGCACGTTCTTGCACCCGATGCTCAAGGCGTTCGATGCCCCCAGTCGCGAAGAATGCACCGCCGCGCGGGCACGATCCAATACGCCCCTCCAAGCACTCGCATTGTTGAACGACCCGACATTTGTCGAAGCGGCCCGGGTCTTCGCCGCGCGAATTCTGCGTGAGGGTGGCGACGATGTCGACGCGCGTGTCGACTGGGCCTATCGCACGGCCGTTTCACGTTCACCCGAAGACCGAATCGCCCAAGAACTCGTGGCGGTCTTTCGATCGCACCACACCCATTATCAATCGAACCCCGATGCCGCCCGCGAACTCACGTCCGCCGGTTTCGCGCCGGTGGCGAAGGATCTCGATCCCGTCGAGCTCGCCGCTTGGACCGGTGTCGCACGCGTCATTCTTAACTTGCACGAAACCATCACCCGCTATTGAGCCCCCTCGCTTCGAGAGCCTCCCAACTCAACATGTCTCTAGAACAACGAATCGCGCGACGCACTTTTTTGCGTCGCACCGGCATCGGCTCGATCGCGCTGGCATCGATGCTGGGCGAAGACTCGCGTTCGGCTTTTGCCGGGGCGAAAGCCAGCTACGAAGGCGTCCTGGCCTCGACACATCATGCCCCCAAAGTGAAACGTGTGATTCACCTGTGTATGGCGGGCGGGCCAAGCCACATCGAAACCCTCGATGAAAAACCGACGCTCAAGGCCCAAGACGGCAAGCCGATGCCGCCTTCGATCACCGAAGGCCAACCGATCGCCCAGTTGCAAGGCAAGGCTCTCAAAGTGATGGGCCCGCAACATGAGTTCGTGACTCGAGGCGCGAGCGGTCTGCGAATGTCGGGTGTGTTCGAGCACATCGGTAAGCTCGCCGACGAGATGTGCATCGTGAATTCGATGCATACCGAACAAATCAATCACGATCCGGCGCATACGTTCTTCAATACCGGCACCGCCATCAGTGGTCGACCTTCGATGGGATCCTGGGTCCTCTACGGACTCGGCAGCGAGACACGTAACCTTCCCGGTTTCATCGTGCTGACGAGCGAAGGCGGTGGGCAGAGCCAGCCGATCAGTTCCAGGCAATGGCACTCGGGCTTTCTACCAAGCCGCTATCAGGGCGTGCAGATGCACTCCACCGGCAACCCGGTGCACTACGTTGGCAATCCCGCCGGCGTCGGTCGACAGCAACAGCAAAGCGTCGTCGACGCCGTGTCACGAATCAACTCGATCCGCAACGAGTCGCTGCAAGACCCCGAAATCGCGACGCGTCTTGCGGGGTATGAAATGGCCTTTCAAATGCAAGCTTCCGTACCCGAATTGACCGACATGTCCGGCGAGTCGCAACGGATGCTCGATATGTACGGTTGCAAGCCCGGCGACGGATCCTTCGGCAGCAATTGCTTGCTCGCGCGGCGCTTGGCCGAGCGGGGCGTACGCTTCATTCAGCTCTACCATCGCGGCTGGGACCACCACGGCGGCGTCAAGAACGGCGTTGCCAAAACCGCGGGCCTCGTTGATCGAGGGACCTGGGCGCTTGTGTCTGATCTCAAGCAACGCGGCATGCTCGAAGACACGCTGATCGTGTGGGGTGGCGAATTCGGTCGGACGCCGATGGCTCAGGGAAATGGCCGGGACCACCACATCAAAGGCTTTTCAATGTGGCTTGCCGGCGGCGGCATCCGAGGCGGAACCCGCTACGGTGCGACAGACGAATTCGGTTACAACGCGGTCGAGAACAAAGTCCACGTCCGCGACTTTCACGCCACCATGTTGCATTTGCTTGGCATTGATCACCACCGATTGAGCTACAAATTCCAAGGGCTCGACTTTCGATTGACAGGCGTCGAGGAAGCACACGTGGTGAGTGATCTGCTCGCCTGACGTGGGACACATCGCACCGTGTCGTCGTCCGCAGCGGCGGAAATGACGAAACCGGTCACGCTGGGGCGAAGTGTGTCTGCCAGCGGGGAGCTACGAAGCCGTTCGACCGAAAACCTGTCCCACCTTGGCCTGGAGATCCAGCGTCAGGGTCAGCAACACCGGCACCAACAACAGACTCACCAAAGTACTCGTGGCGAGGCCGCCAACCATCACCGCGGCCAAGCCTCGATAGAGTTCGCTACCCGCACCCGGGAAAAAGACCAGCGGAAGCAAGCCCAGCATCGTCGTCGTGGTGGTCATGAAGATCGGGCGGACCCGCGAGGAGACGCTTTCGGCAATCGCATCGGTTCGGTCCAAGCCGTCACGTATTCGCCGCAAACTCTGGTGAACCACCAAGATCGGATTGTTCACGACCGTGCCAATCAAGATAACAAAGCCCATCATCGTGAGCACGTCCAACGGCTGCGTGTCGCCGGTAGTGAAACGCAGGTAACCGTCGAGCCCACGAAGCGCCAACACGCCGCCGACGGCTCCCCACGGAACGCTCAGAATGATCACCAATGGATAGAGCCAGGACTCAAAGAGGGCAGCCAAAAGCAGATACGTGATCGCCAGCGCCAACAGCAAATTGAAGCGAAGTGCGTTCCAAGTGTCGACCAATTTGTCGGCCGAACCTCCGAGTAGAATTCGGTAGCCACCTTCGAGGTCACCCTGTTCTTGCAGCGGCTGGATCACGTTCTCGCGGAGACGTTCCATCGCGACCGAAAGCGGCATGTCATCCGGTGGCGAAGCATCGATAGTGAGTGATCGTTGCCTCTCACGCCGGCTTATGAATTGGGGACCGCTGGAGAGTTGATCCGTCGCGACGGCGGAAAGTGGCACGAGTTGGCCTGTCGGGATCGCGATCGGTTGCTGCAACACGTCTTGTGACCGTTCGACGGATTCCTCACTCGCCAGAATCGTCAAGTCGATTCGTTGTCCGTCCAAAAAGTAGTCACCCGCGTAGGCACCGTCGACGAGCGCGTCGACCGCGTAGCCAATACTCTCGGTCGAAAGTCCTGCCGCCTGTGTCTCCAACCCGATCGGGACGATATGCAGTTCCGGATTGGCCAACTCCAAACTGCTCGCGGCGTTGGCTTGACCCTCCGGAATCGCCTGACGCGACATCGTGATCACGCGGCCCGCGAGACCTACCAACTTTTCGAGCTCGGGACCGGTGACATCCACATCGATGGATCGCCCCCCGCGTCCGCGACCAAACAAGCTTGACTGGCTTGCGCCGACATCCACACCCGGAATCGTGTTTTGCAATTCCTTGACAAGGTCCGCCAACTCACCGGCGCGAAGCGGGTCTTCCGCACTCAGGCCGACGAATACCGAGTCCGAGCCACAGTAGACGAAGTAGTCCCGGATGATGGGGTACTTCAACTCGTCGGCATTGTCGTCGCTCGGGTCCGCCGTCCAGTAGGGCTCCAGGTGGTCCTCGATCTGTTTACCGAGGTCGCGGAGTTGTTCATGGTTGTATCCCGCCGGGGCGTTAAAACTACCAAAGACGCGATTCCGGTTTCCCGACGGCAGATACTCGATCGGCGGCCAAAAAACAAATGCTAAAGCCGCCGCGGCGCCGGTCATTCCGACGACGGCAACAAAGCGACGAGCCGTGCCCCCGCGAAGCAACCATCCATTGATCGCTTGGACGCCCGCGAGCGTCCGCTGACCGATTCCGGAAAAACGACTCGACAAGTCCATCGGCGTCCCAGCGGGAACTCCGTTCGTAGCTCGCTGGGGGTCCTTTGAGGGATCTTTGAGCAGTCTCGCGGTCGCCGTCGGGATCACGGTCGTACTGACCAGCATCGACAAACCGACCCCGGCGCTGATCGCGATCGCAATGTCGCGAAAAAGCTGACCGGCTTCTTGTTGGACGAACAGAATCGGCAGGAACACCGCGACCGTCGTGAGCGTGCTGGCGACCACGGCACCCCAGACCTCGGTGGTGCCCCGAATCGCGGCCTGCCATCGCGAATGACCGAGCGAATGGTGACGCATGATGTTCTCGAGGACGACGACCGCGCTGTCGACCAACATCCCAACGGCGAAGGCGAGTCCCGCCAAGCTGATGACGTTGAACGTTCGGCCGACCAACCACAGGACCAGCAGCGACCCGATGATGCTGATCGGGATCGCGAGGCCTACCACCAACGCGCCGCGTGCGAACCACAGTCCAGCAATGAGGATGATCGCGAGTGTCGCAACGAACAACCAACTGGATACAAACACGCTCAGCACTGCTGTTCCGGCGATCAAGGGTACAACGAACAACGTCGCACGTCCGAGGTGCAGAAACATCATGAGCACGATCATCGTCAACGCGCTCGCGGCAACGATATTTTGGTTGACCAAACGCACCGCCGCATCGATGTATTCCGTTTCATCAGTGACCTGGACCAACTGGAGTCCGCGCGGGCCCAGCAGGTCCTTGTTCAGATCAACGACGGCAAGACGCAAGCCAGCCATGGTTTCGACCACATTGGCATCGTTCTCGCGCTGTGCGCCCAGTGAAATCGCGAAATCACCAAAGCGTCGCACCACGCCGGATGGCTTCTTGTAACCGAGCTTGACCGTTGCAACATCGCCGACGGTGATCGGGACATCGTTTTGAACGGCCAAAACCTGCGAGCGAATCTGCTCGATACTCTTGAACTGGCCGAGAACGCGGACCGTGTAGTCGCGTTTACCCTCCTGAAACGTGCCGCCGGAAATATCTCGGTTTTGACCGTTCAGCACCGAGCGGACACTGTCAAGCGTCAAACCCCGCGCGGCTAAACTCGCCGGATCGACGACGACCTGCATTTCATCGAGAAGGCCTCCGTAGATCCGCATCCCCGCGACACCATCGACGCGTTCAAGTGCCGGCTGTATCTCTTCTTCGGCGAACCGCTTCATTCGGGTCACGTCGATTTCGGGTGGCAGCAGTTCGGCGATCGTCGGGGCGTCTCTGGCGGCGATTCGAAGCCGTGACAATCGACGCGCCGTGTTTTTCGTTTTGAGCGCCGGCGTCAGTGAATCGCCTAAGTCCGGATGTTGATCGAGGAAGGCCTGGATCTCATCGGCCGTCGGGACGCGTTCAGTCAGTACGAACCAAGCGATCGGCCGACGACTGTTGCTGCTGCTGCGGATGACAGGGCGTTCGGCGTTCTCGGGATAATCGCGAACCTGCTGAAGCCGACTGTTGACTCTCAACAGCGCCTGATCCATGTCGGTACCGACGGCAAAGTTCAGTTCGATCTCGCATTCGCCCTGCTCGGCCGAACTGATCATCTCTTGAACGCCTTCGACACCCTTGAGTTGACGTTCCTGTTCGAACAGGATTTCGCGTTCCATTTCTCGCGGACTTGCTCCCGGCCAATTGGTATCGACCGAGATCGTAGGGCGATTCACTTCAGGCGCAAGTTGAACCGGCATTCGCTGTGTCGCGATGAAACCGAACAGGATCAATAGCAACGCAGCGACCGAGACTTTCACGGGGTTGCCGACGCACCAAGCGACCCACCGGTTTCCTGAATCGTCGTCAGCATGCCGTGGATTCGGTTGATCCGTGTCTTCCGCGGCGCGCGAGCGCATTTTCCCCGTCCCAGACGTGAATCGAGGTTCCGCAGTCGAACTGGAAGCGCGACTCGCCGGCGGCTCATCGGACGAGTGGGGAGAAGGATCGGAATCGAGTGTCACGGCGAGGTGGGCGGGTGGGGGCAATCAAACAGAGTTTGACGCCGATGGGCGGGAGGGAGTTTGCCGTCGATCTATTGTACGCTGGACTTCAACTCGGGCCGAGCCAAAGTTTGGTCGCTCGAAGCTACGATTCGCACCGTCTGTCCATCGACCAGCGATTCGTTGCCACGGGTGGCGATCAACGTCCCAGGTTTCGGAAGGGGTTGATCGGCGGAGGCCGGTTCGATCGCGACGCCATTGCCGGCCGTCGCGACCACGCGAACGGGAAGCCGTTTGGCGGTTCCGATTCCGTTGGCCAGGTCTTCGATCATCACGATCGCTGGCGTGGTGCCGCCCAATCGAAGCGCATCTTTGTGGACGACCAACTTGCGAACCGGTTGACCGATCGGAAGGCTGACATTGGCAAGCATTCCCGCCGAAATTGCGTAGCGTCGCGAGTCCATGTCCTCCGACGTCGACGCCGGATCTTGAATTGAGTTGTTTTCGACCTCGACGATGACGGGAAACGTACGAGCGGGCTGTTCGGCTTGTGGTACGACATAGCGAACACGTCCGACCCACGAAGCGCCTTCGGTGGCGCGGATCGCGACTTCACATTGGTCGCCAACACGGACGCGATTGATGTAACGTTCGGGAACGAAGACGCGAATTTCCACTGGGTTGAGCGAAATGATCTCCGCCACCGGGTCACCCGGCGTCAACCAGTTGCCGGCTTCAGTGAATTCGGTCACCACCACACCGTCGAATGGGGCTCGGATTTCGCTGCGTTCCACCCGGTCTTGGATTTCGGCGATCGTTTGTTGCTGGAGCTCGACAGCCGCTTCGGCAACAACGATCCGCTCGGCACGCGGCCCATCCACAAGCAACTGAGTCGTACTTTGGGAGTTGATCAATTGCTGTTTCGATTCATCTCGTTGGCGACGGGCTTGATCGTATTCCAGTTTCGACGCCCCGCTGGAAAGCATCAGCTTTTCGGTCCGCTGAAAATTCGTCTCGGCAAATTCCGCCGCCGCCTCGGCCGCCTTTTCACTCGCGCGGGCGGCAGCGATCTCCGCGGGCAGGGCTCCGGCGTTCAGTTCCGCCAGTACCGCTTGTCGGCTCGTCAGTTCTGCCTTCGCCGCGGTCAGGAGCAATTCGAGGGCTCGGGTACGCAGCCGTGCCAGAACATCGCCCTCCTTCACGCGTTGTCCTGCGTCGACTTCCCACGCCAGCACGCGACCGGCAAGAGGGCTGCCGACGGTCGACCGTCGCGACGGAGCCGCCACACCGACGAACTTGACGCTCTCGGCGACGCTGGTTTCCTCCAGTGGTTCGACCTCAACCGGCATCGGCGGGGGTTCCTCCGGCTCTTCGTCGGCGATCGAACCCGACGCGGTGGCAACTTGAACCCACAGTGCCAGAAAAACGACGAAGTACCTTCGCCACGGCCGCAAACAACTGAATGCTGGAGAGAGGATCGAGGACACCGATAGACCCGAATGTGAGGTGATTGGCGAATGTAGTTCACTCGCCTCGCCTCAGTATGATTACCGGTGATCAATCCGCAGCCCACCGTTGCGAGTTGATGCGTCCTTTTGGCGGCTCCTCGCCGGAATGCTTGCGGTTCAAACAGTCCGTACCACTTGCGAAAGCCTTTCGGACGGCAAGACGCCCTTTGCCGACCGGAGCAACCAACCGGCTGGGCAAGACCCCGGGCAGTCACGCTTCCAAATAGCCGCCGTCGCGCGTCGACTTTCGAGGTGGCGCGTTCGGTCACAACGCCTCCATCTCTCCATCGCGTTCGACGGCCGCCACACCCCAGACCTTCCGTAACTGTCCGATGAGGTCTTCGTTGGCGATCCCGGTAATGATGCCGCTGATCGGAAGCACAACCAACGATCTCATGCCGGTAGCTTCGAGGCGTTTCGCGACTTCATCGATTTCGCTCAGACGATCGTCGCTGACAGTGACGATGATGCTTTCAGGTTTCATTTGGCAATCGCGAAAAAACGAAGGACTCAAGTCACCGTCAGTCCGGTGAAACCCTTGCAGGAGCGGAACGATTCGGGCATGTGAAGCGTGCACCGATCCAACCATCCATGCGCCGCTCCTGCAAGAGCAGTTGGTGCATGTCGCTACCTGGGAGCTTGAACCAAACCTGCACCCACATCCACGGTCGGGTGGGGCAGCCGCATCGCTCGCGAAACCAGCATTTGCCAAAGTCTCGCGCCGCGCGCCCCGAACGCCTCGGCGTAGAGTGCGGCAATGCCGGCGACGTGCGGCGTTGCCATGCTGGTGCCCGAGATCGTGTGATATCGCGGCGGCCAAGGTCGCCCCGCACCGGTCGGCTGGATTGATGGCGGAAACGGGTCAGGAACGGAAGAGTAAACGCTCACACCGGGGCCTGAGATGTCGACGTTCGCCCCATTGCTCGCACCGGACTGAGCCGAAAACGTCGCCGGAACCAGCCTCGAGTCCACGGCCGCCACCGCCATAATCGATGGCGCGTTGGCAGGCTGTCCTACCGTGCCGGGAGGCGGTGCACCGAAGTTGCCACGCTGTTTGTGGTTCCCCGCCGCAGCGATAATCAAACATCCCCGATCCAACGCTCTTTGCCCGACTGTTTCATAAGCCATCGAGGGAGTCGGCACGCGGTTGCCCAACGACATCGAGATCACCTGGCACCCATTGCTGATCGCCCACTCCATCCCGGCAAGGATCGCGGACGTTGGGCCGCTGCCACCGTTACTCAACACTTTTCCGACGAATATCTGTGCTCGATGTGCAACTCCATAGCGGCGACCGGAAACGTCAACGCGGCCTGCCGCCGTACCGATGCAGTGGGTTCCGTGTCCGTTGTTGTCTTGGACGCTCTCTCCTGAAATGAAAGATCGTGTTCGGAACGTTCGACCGACAAAGTCGGGGTGGACATTTTGCAGGTCCATTCCGGTGTCGAGTACCGCGATCTTGATCCCATGTCCCGCATGGGGAGAGCCGAGGACGCCGGTCGCGCGAATACCCCATGTCGACAGAGCGTCATCGCTGGTTACCGCGGCATTGTCGAGCGTCGCCTGTTCTTCCTCGTTTGTCAGAGCTCGCTCAAGCATCGCATCGACGCCGTCGCGATACCCAGTCAGGTACTTGAGCGTTGCGCCGCCGAGCGTTTCCGCATCGACGACCTCGGGTGTGGTCGCGTAAAACATTCTTTCCGGCTCAACACCGAGGATCGCGCCGCCGCCGCCCGCGAGCCCCGAGGCAGACTCGGCGCCCTCTTGGTCCAGTGTGACGACAGCCACGCCGATTTCTGGAAAGACGGCACCGCCGGAGGGCTCTATCTCGGAGATGTCAAGTGCTGATTCCTCAAAGTCATCGGCACTGGGAAGTTTCTTCGAAACACCGCACGCCTTGTTCAGCTCAGCAATCGCCGCCGTAGATTGCCCCTCTTCGAAGGTCACGATGTAACGGCCTGTCACCTGATCTGAATCAGGTACCTCGAACGTCGAGTTGTCGCTCATAAAACTCTCACTTGGATGGTTGTGGAGGGAGGGAACGAAGGGCGTTCCCACACTCGACTACCGGGCGAGATGACTTCGGCGGGACAGGCAATTCAACGAAAAGAAAAAATTCTCAAGTCCTGAGCACCCAAAGTCTCAGGGTTCGAGGGTAGCGGCGCAACGAAAACCGACATTCACGTTGAAGAAACCGAACTGATCCATCTCGATTCGTGTTTCGCCGAGCTCAATATCACCGGAGTAGGCACCTGTCTGCAGGACCGAGTAGCTCCCACCGCGGACGACTTCCACGACTCCGTTCGTGCCAACAACCCATTCAGCGGCATTGGAGTAGAGTCCTAACACTTCGTTTCCATCTTGATCAAGCCGGACCACGTCCCAGGGATGGCTCCCGACATCGAGAAGCTCCCAAGTTGCGCCCTCTGGCCAGTCGTCGCCCCATGGGTAACGGCTTCCGTTCAAATCCCGCAGATACTCGTACTCGGTCTCGAGCGGCAGTCGCTTGCCGATCCATTCGGCGAACCCCATCGCCTCGTCAAATGTGACGTGGGTAATCGGTCTTGAGCCCGTTTCATCCTTGTACGCATTCGGTGAGTACAGCGGGTACCCCTTGATTCGCAAGTATTCGTCGATGGTCACCTCCGTCCGATCGCATAGAAAACGCATTCCCTCGGAGTTGACCGCGACAAATTTCTCGGCGAATTGCTGCGGCCTCAACGAGATCGTCGGTAGCAGCAGGAGTCCCGAGCGTAAGCTGCCACTTCGATGTGGGTAGGACGACGCTTCATTGGGTTCGGCCTCCGCAATCGTCCGAAAGACTTCCCTTACCTCGCCAGTCTGGAACGTCGCGCGGATCAAATAGAATCCCGGAGGGAGCTCTATGACCGCCACTTCATCAACGCCGGTGGAAGCTTCAAATGGCGTGTCCCCGATGCGCTGAAATCGCAACGTGGCTGGCGAACTCGTCGAGACCTGGACGCTTCGCAAGTCACTCTGCCGCGTTGCGAGCCAACCGACTCCGGCCGCCGTGATTGCGGTGCCACCGGCCAATGCTCCGAGAAAGACGCGTCGACCGAACCTCACGCGCTTGGGATTCTCTAGCAATGCCGATGCAAACTCTTCGGCTGTACCGAACCGCTGGTAACGATCAGGTGCCAACGCCTTCATGCAGACGTCGCTCAGATGATGCGGTACGTCGGCCGCCACCTTGTGCGGAGGTTCAGTCGACTCAGCGGCAGCCAGTCGCACAATGACGAAATCGGGTTTGCCCTGAAATGGCGGCCGTCCGGTCAATAGATGGTAGAGCACCGCGGCCAAACCGTAGACGTCGGTCGACGCATCAGCCTCTTCGCCGCGTGCCTGCTCAGGTGACATGTAATCGGGCGTCCCCGCGATGAACGTGCTTCCTTCGAAAAGGACGCTCCCGAGGCCGCAAGTTGCGAGCCCAAAATCGACGAGCACCGGATTCAAACCCGGAAGCTCTTGAATGATGTTCGACGGTTTGATGTCCCGATGATAAAGGCTCTGCCCATGAAGGTGCGTTAAGACTCGACACAGACTGACCTCGAGCTCGACGGATTGATCGTGCGAGGGTGGGTCGTAGCTGATTCGTTTCGCGAGTGAGACGCCTTCAATGAATTGCGAGGCTAGAAAGCACTGGCCATCAAGGTCCGTTCCATAGTTCAGCAATGAAGCGATTTGCGGATGGCTCAATCCCGCAAGCTTCTGTGCCTCACGCTTTAGAAGCTCGTTCGCGTTTTCGATTTCCCTCCTCGGAACCTTCAAGGCAACGGTCTGATCCGTCTCCCGATGTCGAGCCTTGAAGACCATTCCATGGGAACCGCCACCAATCAACTCAATGATCTCATAGGGGACGCAGTTTTGCCTCTTTTGTTCGACCCGTTCGGTGTATGAGTCCTGAATTCGTAGCAGTTCACACAACAAGGCGGAGCGAGCCGGCTCCCTGTCGATGGCGAGAAACTCTTGAAGTGATGATCCCGGTGACTCGATCAACCGCGACTCGTATTGATCGCAAAGAGCATCAATTTCACGGAGGCATTCAACGGTTATCCCGCCGTCGATCATTGCGCCGCAAACTCTCGTTCCCAGATGCTTCGAATCAGCGTGAGTTTTCGACTGACTGTTTTTTCAGAGACGCCCAGTTCCTTTGCAATGAGGTTTCGAGTGAGGCCTTCGATCTTTCTTTGGGCAATCGTTCGAAGTGTTTTGTCGCCAAGGATTTCAAACAGATAGCGGACTTGATCGGTGGACTCTGCGATGGTCACCATCGAAAGCGACGGGTCATCGATCTCTTCCGGCAGTGCGACGGGCTTTCTGCGACGCAACTTGTCGATGGCCTTATGTGCGCTGATCGTAAACAACAGCGGCAAAAGATCATTTCGATCGGTGACGGGTGGCAGTGTCCCATTATCGGCTTTTGTGATCAAAACTCGAAACACGCTTTGAACTAAGTCGTCCGGGTCGATCGGGCCCCCGAACCGACGTCTCGCCCGGTCGGCCAACTGGTCCGCGTAGCGAATGAAAAGCTGCTCGGCACCGTTGAGATCGCCGCCTCTCAAGCGAGAGAGCCAAAACGTGACGGATCCCGTTTCTTGAGAATTTGGGATTTGCTGTCCCATGAGTTCTTGTTCATACGTTAACGAAATGACTGCTCGACGATGCGCCTCACAACAGGCATCATCACCGCGGTACGGTACCTCTGTGCTGCACGGTACCTCTGTATGGTACCTCCACCTGAGCCAGGATTCATTCATCGTCGCCACACATCGATTGGGGAACCAAAATGCGTACGCTTCTTGTCCTGCTTCTCACTTGCGCCACCGCGTTCGGCGGCGAGGAAATCTGTCTCACGGGGATCATTTCGCAGAACGGCCCGGTCGTCACGTACAGTGCGAAATGCTGTCCGGACGGCACAAGTATGACGTTTCAGGGGCTTCCTGGGTTGACAACCGATGACGGCGAAGACTGCGAGGGAGAGCACTGTTTTATTGACATCAAGGTCAAGTACGGCATTTCCGTTCAGCTCGTCCTTCAGAACTTGCTTTCGAACAAAAAGCTGCTGTTTAAATTTCTGGGCGAGATCGAGGACTTGAAACCGAACGCCGCCGATGATGCGCAAGCGGCGGATAATGCGTCCGCCAACCCATTCAGTACGTTTTTGCTCGGTGTGCTAGCCGAGGATCAGAAGCAGCTCGGCCTGTTTCTCGATCGTGGGCTTGGCAAGAATCTCGCACCACAGAAGCAAGCTGATTTCAACGCGATTCTTGGGAAATATGCTCAGCAAGTGGCATCCATGATTCAGGATGAGACCGGCCGGACCGCGCTGACGTTTTCTCCGACCGAGGAGACAACCGAAGATCCTGAGGTTTCCGTCTACGGCTTCGACTCCGAGCTTGAGCGATTCGGCTATGGCCAGCGACTTATCCAGGCACGCGACAAGGAGACACTGAAAGAAGAACTACGCGGTGGAGCGATGTATCGAAGCCACACCATTGTTCGCTGTCTGCATCCCACCACCGGGCGCCCGATCTTTGTGCAACTGGTGGTCATTGAGCTGCCGCCCGGGAAGACCGCGAGCGGAGAGGCGACCGGCGGTGGCTATGTCGGATTCGGTTTCCAAGTACGACGACCCGATCGATCGGTGCCGACCAAGAGAGGCGCGGAGTTTATCCAGTTGAGTTCACCCGACGGTGGCAGCAGGCACTGTTTGATGCTCAAGCACGGATCCATCGTCTTTGGAGTCGCTCTTGCCCAGCATCGAAGGATCGCCAAAAAATGATCCTAGAGGGTCTCGAATTGCGGCCCCGAGGGGCCATCGACCTGGTCGTTCAAGTAGTTGTAGATCTCGTCTTCGTCCTTGTACGCGCCATGGGCTCTGATGACTCGTTTGCAATTGACGACGTAGGTGTGGTCTGAATGCCGCATGACATCACCTGGATCCTCCGGTCCATGCAACCCCAACGCGAGATCGAATTCGGCAAGGCGATAAGCCAGGTTCAAAACCTGGTCATGGCGGCTGTGGAGAATGAAGGAGTTTCGCACTCTTGCGTTCGCCGCGAAGTACTCGTTGCGTCGCTCGATTGACTCGTTGTCCACGGCGGCGGCCGTGTGAATCAGGTTTCGAACCACATTCCTCGTGGTGAGATGCTTGAGGGCTTCGAACGCGACACGTGCGCCCATGCTGTGGGTCATCACATCAAGTGATTGCGGGCGAGTCGCCGCCGAATGGAGATCCCGGAGGTTCTCGCTAAACCGCGGGGCAATGACCCCAGCTCGAGTCTTCGCCGAAAAGTACTCGAAACGACTATCGCCGCCGGGCCAGGTGTAGCCCATGACGACGTCGTATCGGCCATTCATGAGTCGCTTTGTTTGCCGCTCGATAATGTCATACGCTCGGATAATGTCCTCGAATTCGTTGTTGTATCCGTGCACCAGCAGCAAGACGGATTTGTCTTTGACGGCTTCTTTGATGTCGCGAAGTCCGATTTGCGTCTTCTCGGCCAGCATCCCACGGCGGATCTTCAGGTCCCAGAATTCATCCGGCCCAACGCGGTCTTCGTTACTCAGTTGATCTCGGGACGATAGGAACAGCATCGGTGTTCTCGAAAAAGAAGGAAGCCACGGCAACCGCCGCGAAGTATCCGCTACGCCGTTTGATTCGCCTTGCGAACAACGGACTCGGGTTGGTTACGATCGCGGCGCCACGCGGCGTGATGAAAGTGAACGACAAAGTCTCCGTTGTAGGACGCGACCGCTTCATCGAAGACAATCCGTCCGATGTGTCGCCAGTTGCGAATGTGTCGTCGCTGGACCAAGAGTCCGGTGGTGTGGCCTTCATCGGAGACATCAATGTTGAAGATCAGCGAACGGGCGGAGTTCGGGACTCCCTTGTCGTAGACCTGACCCAAGATCTCGTCCCGAAAGTCAAGGCGTTCTCCCTCGATGCGAGGTTGCGCCGAGTCCACTCGGAGCCGCATAAACTCGGGCGCTCGTGTCGGCTCGCCATCGGGCTTTCCGAGCTCCGCGATCGGATAAAGCTGACGAATGGTCGGCTGCGAATCGGCCAAGAAGAGGGTGAACCCAGTCAGGAGCAAGAGCGGCACATCAACAAGCAGTCGTCTCCATGGTGTCGTGTTCGGCGCATTGTGTAGGACCGCGTCATTGACAAACGACGTTCGCGCGCCTCCGAACTCTTCTTGCGTGATGAAGTTTGCCGTTTTGAGGGGCTCGCGATGTTCTTGATCGGTGGTCGGATAGAGTTTTCCGACCATCGAGAGGGTCCGATAGTCGCCTCGACGTATCCCAATGCCCGTCGAGTATCGAGCGACAATCAAGCTGCGGCTTCCCGGCCGGAAATACCCGCTGTAGTTGTTCGTTGCTTCGTCGAAAATCTCCCACGTGCCGAATAGACAGACCCCGTTAGGATGCAGCAACCGGCGAAAGCCTCGACCGTCGCCCCAACGCATGTCGGCTTGCGATTGGATCGTGCGACGTGACGCATCCAAAAACCGCCAGCGGGGAGGTCCCGGAAGAATCCCGCTCAGCAGACGCTTTAAGTTCGTCCCATAGATCGGCAAGGGCGGCTCGCCGTCTGCGCCCCACGTCAAATAGTACGCGTTACGCATCAACGACTCGCGAACCTCCGCAAATCGGCTACCGTCGTACTCGCGGTCCTCTTCCGTGAATGCTTGGGGCCCGAAATACGCTGAGTCGAAGTTCATTTTTGCCGGACGACTCCGATCAAAGGTAGCGTTCACGTGGGGTTAGGCCGAAAAACCGCTTCGCGATTGCGATGACTTGCAAGAACGCCAAGATCAAAATGGAAAGGACAACGCCGAGGAGTCCAAAAACAATCAGCAGGTTCTTGAGCGACAATTTGTGTGGCGGCCGAATCACCGGATCGTCCCAGGGTTCGGCGAGATACGGGAACTTCGCGAGTTCTGGTTTGTCCATTGACGTTTGCCAGAAAGACTTGTCGTTGGTGGTTCGCCGTGGCCACTGCCCGTTGTGGAACGAAAGCTCGTAGAGCAGGGTGTCCCCGTGGGTCGCAAGAATCGCGGCGACATCGTCGTGCAGCAATCGGCCGTTAGGAAACCCTGCGCGGAATCGATTGCTGTAGACCATGACATCCGGGACAAAATCCCACTCGCGGAACGCGAAGAGGTTTTGCACGTTCAGACGCAGTGCGAAATCTCGCACGAAACCAGGATGTTCGTGTTCTCGGACAATCGCTTCGACGTGGTCACGAGGATGCAACCGGTTGAGTGATTCAAAGCGAGGGTTCTGTGTACGGAGCGATCGGCCGACGTGATCGATTTGCTTGCGGCCTCGATGTGACGTCGCCCAGATCAACCAATCACGCTGTCCCTCCGAGAAGCACTTGATCGGTAGGTGAAGGACCATCGCCACGACGTTCGTTTGAGAGAACGCAGGAAAGATGAATGGGTCATCTCGCACGCCGGACCAAACACATATCTTCTCGGCATCAAAACCGCCGCTGATCATGTCCTCGTCGTTCGCGTGTGTCAGTCCGCGAACAACGGACAGCGAATCAACCTTCGCTTTGTCAGACAATCGAACGTCGATCAAAACGTCGTCTTCGATGTTCTCCGGGCGCCCGATCAGACCACCGTACCGGAGCGTCGCTTCTTCAACGCTGAGCCCGGCTTCTTGCGGATCGACGCCGTCATCAGGTTCCGAAAAGGGATATCGATACGATGGCTTGGTGCGTGTATCGATATGAACTTGGTAGTGGTACCGAGAGAGTCGGAGTGAATTCGGCTCGGACAACTCGCGACGAATGCACAGAACGACGATCAACCCATTGATTTGATCACGCTGCTCGACCGGCAGAGCTCGGTCGGCATCCGCTTCGCGAAGTGCAAGTCGCGACGGTGGCTCGCTCTCGGAGTTCTGCTGGCCCGTTTCTGTATTCCCCCAGTCTTTGTCTCGCCGGTAAGGGTGCACCAAGATGCCATTTGAATCGACCGGGAAGACAAACAAATCAGTGATGACCGGTTCAAGTGGCTTCAGCCGTTTGATGTCCATCGGGTCGGCGTGGTCCGACGCCCACGCGGGTCGTTGGAAGCTGATCGACGAGAGCAACACAATGGCGATGAGAGACGAATTAAAACTCATGATGGTCGATCGAGCGAAATCGCCCAAAACCAGTTCGCGTGATTCATCAACGGCGAGGCGATGTGCTGACCCAGCTTGCGGTAGCTCTCCCATTGAGCTTCATCAAAGACTTGATCACCGGTCGCCTCGTGAGGAAACTCAGGGTGAGCGGAGTGGTAGTGCTGGATGTCATCCGTTTCATCGCCCGACATTGACGCCTTCAGATACAGCATCACCGAGCGTCGCCCCGTCGCGTATTCAACCCAGTAGAGTGCCGCGTGTTTTCGGCTTTGGGCGTCCCTTAGCTGATCGGGTTGGCCAATGAATTGATGAAGTTCTTGGGGAACGTGATTCACGAAGTCCTTCTCCGAGAACGGCGTCACGTTGGCATCAAAATCGATGCGAACCTTTCGGATCGATTCGCCAAAACTCTCGAAGTTGTAGGTTGGATCGCCGCTCCCATCGCAAACGATGATTCGCGGCACACGCCGGCGTATCAACTCGTAGGCGCCGATGTTCTCGGCGAAGCCGCCATCGGATAGGTTCCAGAACTGTCGCCAAGGCCCCGCGAATCTTGCAATCCACTCGCCAAGTAGCAGCGACTGTGTGAGGAAGAAGTTTGGAAGCAACGCCAGAGCGCGGCGGAGGAACGTAAGCCTCGGAAAACCCTCGCGTGCCCACTCCGTGATGCCGCTATTCCACCAGTAGCCGGTTCGAAGATTCGCCAGCCCGAACAGGAGTGCGGTACCCAATGCCGTGTTCTGTCCCCGTCCCGGCCCAATCGCGGCGCCGGAGATGCCGATCCACTGTCGAAGCGAAAGTGTTTCGGCGTGGTCCGTTGGAGACCCCGATTCGGTCAGTAAGGGGTGCGCGTTTCCGGCGGCGTGACCCGCGGGTTCAAGGCGTGCGCGGCCCGGCACACTGGAATGTCCCTGGTGCGAGTCCCGCCAGAGACTGTGCCATTTTTGACCGACGCTTAATCCGACGCTGCTGACAGCCATGACCTCACCCTGTCGGTCCATGCTCGCGCCCAACGACGAGAAGTCGATGGTTTGATTCACCACGACATTGATCAAATGCAACGGCCCGCCAGCATGGTGAGGCTGGTAGTCTCGGATCGATGCGACGTCGTCGCCATCGAGGACCTCGGTGATGTTTGCGCCGTCAGGACGTTGCCGGAGCGGATTCGACGCGCCGAGGAAAGCGCGAGCCAGTCGCGCCGAATAGAGCTGCGAGAGCGAGGAACGGTTGACGAACGGGACCGCTAGCGGCCAACGCAAGATAAGCGTGACAGTGATCGCCGCGATCGTCGCCAATAAACCAGCAAACAGCGCATCGCCACCTTCGAAGACCACATGTGCCGCGAAGGAATAGATCACCAACGGAATGATCAGAAACACCGTCGCCATCGCGATCGCGATTCCCTTCGACTTGAAAATCCGCCGCAGCGTGGAGGGCGGAGCTGTTGTAGGGCTTTGTGAAGCAAACAGTCCGGCCGCCATTCGCAGAACCGGTGTGATCGCAACGACCGCAGCGCCGATCGAAGCGAAGGCCGCCGCATAAGTCATGTTCTCCGCGACGACCCACTGCTGAAGTCCGTGGCCGAGGGTGTCCACGAAGGCAAAGAGAAGTGCCACACCGACGAAAAGAAGCACCAGGCCCAGGTCGTGAGTGAGATAGTTACGTGTCCGCAAACGTCGCGCCTCGGTACCGCCGCTGCCCACCGCTTGCTCGCGAACATCACCCCGCCTCCAGGCCATTTCTACAGGGACGAAACAAGCGAAAATCGCAAGACCGACCGCCAGCGGCTGAGGGGCTAACCCTTCGTTCACACCCAGGAATAGCAGCCCACCTCCGACCAAAAAAAGGAGCGAGAGTGAGACCCAATGGAACCTCTCGTGACGGTCTTGGGAAACCACCCAGTACCCAATGATCTTGGGCACGACCAGAAAGAGCAGGAGCAGTTCGAACAGGAGGAACCAGGGACTGAAGAACGGTCCGAGCAGCGCTCGCAACAGATAGCCTAGCGGTAAATCACCACTCTCGAGCATCACCAATCCGAGGCCCGCTGTGCCTGGATCAAACAGGCCATAGCGAATCAAGTTCGCCGCTCCAAACACCGCCAACATCAGCGCGCCGATCACAAAATGAACACTGAGCAAGTTTCTCAGATAGGTCGCGATCCCCAGACGCCAATCGCGATTGCCATTGGGAGCGATGTAGTTTCCGTGTTTGCGAAGCCAGTTGATCCAAGGTGAATCGGGGTCTGTCAGCTCTGCTTCGACCTGTTCGGTTGTTGTGCGACTCGTCACGCCCTTCGGCCCGGCGAGCGAATCGGCGCGCGAGCGATCGAAAGCGCGACCGAGGAAGGAACCGATGTAGCCACCACCGGAAACCGTGGAGAGAAAATCGACTCGGCGGAGCCACTTGCCCGCCGCCATCGCCTGCAGGATCCCGAGACTGAACGTGGCACTTCGAATCCCGCCGCCCGAGATGGCGAGGCCCGTCACGTCGTCCGGCCACTGTTCGCCATCGAATTCCGAATAGCTGTCCGGCATGTCCGGAGTTTTGTCGCGCCGGCTGCGGATCGCGTCGGCCTCCTCGTGTCGCAGTGAGCGTGGATAGGTGATGTCATCGTCCGCGAGCGCTTCGTAGTCTTCGCTGATGACGTCGGCGGCTTTCTCGCTCGCCATGTAAATGTTCGTGACGATGAAGTAACCAGGGATCTTTGGAAAGATCGACGCGTCAACGACTCGCAGGCCTTTCACGCCGCGAACACGAAACCGGCTATCGAGCACCGCGTCCTTGTCGCCGTCGGCACCCATTCGACAAGTCCCGCACGCGTGATGCCCCCAAGCTTCGCGACGCACCCAGTTTCGGATTTGCGCGTCGCTACTGCCGGTCACCTGAGTCAGACTGGGATGGTGCTCACGTCGGACCACCAAGCGGGCGATTGGCTGATTGGCGATCCCGCGAACAAATTTAACCCCATCGACCATCGCTACTAGATCGGGGTCATTGAGACCCTTGTCCTCGCGGTCGTACTCGTTGAAGTAGTGGAAGTTGATCTCGGGCGTGTCGAGCGGATCCTTGCTGCGAAGTTTGACGGTCCCTCCACGATTGTTGGTCTGTGCCTTGAGGATCGTCCACGTAAAAAAATTATGTTGATCTCCGACCGTCGAGTAGCCGAGCTCGTAACCTCGAAATGGCAACGGAACCCCAAAAATGAATAGGTCGGGCTGCGCGAGATCGGGACGCGAGCGTTTGAGGATTCCTAAAACGGCTCCGTTGCTGGTGTAGAGTCCCGTTCCGTGTTTGCGCCATTCGACAAGATGAGGATCGGGCTCATCGGGTGCGATGGGAAAACGAAATGTCGCGTCACGTAGCAGCGAAAACTCTTCGTTCATTTCGCTGATGACGGTGACCTCGTACCTGTCCTGCAAGTTTTTGCCGACCCCCGGTAGGTCCGCCGCGAGTGTGATGCCTTGCTCCCGCAGTTCTTCGGGATCGCCGATTCCGGACAGCATCAATAGTTGCGGTGTGTTGAAGGAGCCACCGCAAAGAATCACTTCGCCCCCATCTTTCACATAGACTTTCCCACACTCCCCAGGTTCTTCGCTCGGGTTCGGGTTTGCTCGGTAGAGTCGCTCACCTTGGAGAATCTCTACGCCGACGGCTCGATCCTTCGTGTCGTTCAGAATGACCTTCGTCACCAAACAGTCTGTCCAGATCGTTAGATTGTCAGGGTGCTTCGCCTTCACCTCCATCAGGAATTCGCGTGGACTCGATCGTCGACCGCGCTGCACATCCGGTTGCTCGCGATTCTGGTGAACCGTCGTTCGGTCCCCGCAGACCGAGAGTGGGATCAGCAGAACTCCCTCGGGACTCTCCGCCTGCGTTTTCGCGTGATTGGGATCGAGCGCTTGTCGGATGCGTCCACCCAGGATGTCGCGGACGAGTGTCCCAGCCCGATCAAGTCCTGATTGCTTGGACTGGATCAGGGCGGCCTTGAGCATCTTCACCAATTGTTTGTCAAACAGTCCGAGTGAGACGTCCGTCACACTTGTGTGAAGCCAGCCGTTGAACCCGTGCTGACCACCGGAGTGATCCGGAGTCCGTCCAAATAACCACTTGGTGTTGTCCCAGGCTCGTCCCAACCAGGTCGTCGGTGGCGGCGTCGGCGGTTTGCTGTAGTCATTGTGCTCGAGCCGCTTGAAGTACTCGCGCATGCGATTGCCACGCCACGAGTCGTCGTCGAGAAAATCAGCCAGGTCATCCCAGTCCGAGCTGGGGCCCGCCATCGTGATCATCGCATGGTGAATGGTACAGCCACCGATTCCGGTCGCCCGCGGATAAAAGATCTTGTTGAATCCGCGATGCTCCGGGTCTTGCACTCGCTTTGGATCGGGCCCCGTCGGAGGGTCGTCGTAGTGATCCACAAAGTACTGCCAACTCAACTCCGGATGCTCACTCGAGACCGCATGGAACGAGGGAATCTGGCTGACCTCCAGCTCTTCACCGCGGGGCTCTTTGGCGTGATCGCTACCCGCTTCGATCACCAGGACGCGATAACCAACTTCGACTTTATCGTTGTCGGCTCTGGAGCGGGCGGTGGCCCACTCGCCGGGCGACTGGCTCAGCGTGGT
>JBCBLJ010001172.1:0-1764 GCA_038520195.1 Planctomycetota bacterium | reverse complement strand
GGGTGAGTCGCTCAGATGTGCGTGACGTCAGGCTCTCGTCAATGAACGCCGCGTTCTGTGGCAACGGTGGGAGACTTGGTCGTCACCTCAACGTTTGGCGAAACCGGCGCGGACGGAATTGGGTAGCAAACCGTCTCGCTGGTTAGCACCCGAGTCTAAGTCGCCGGCGGAAGCGTCAGCGCGACTTCGTCCTTCATTTCGGTTTGCAGCGTTTGGAGTTTGCCAAAGAGTTCTTCGACGAGCGGACGGTTATCGGCGGCGATGTCGTTCATCTCATGTGGGTCCGCAACAAGGTCGTACAGTCGGACGATGTTCGCCGACGGGTAAAGAATCAACTTGTGGGTCTTGGTGCGAATGCTTCTTTGCTTGGTGAGGTACGCGCCATAGATCGCCTCGTAGGGACTTGGTTCGCCGCCGAGCATTGGAAGAAGGCTATTGAATTCGACATGACTGGGTTTGTCGATTTCAGCGAGTTCGAGAGTCGTCGGCATGATGTCCTGGAGGTACACCGGCTCATCGATCTGCTTTCCTTTCAATGCTTGCGGACCCGCGACGATCAGCGGCACGCGAACGCTATGGTCATAGAGGTTTTGCTTTCCCATGAGACCATGTTGGCCCACCGCGAGACCGTGATCGGCGGTGAAGAAGATCCAGGTGTTGTCGGCTTTGCCGGTCGCTTCGAGTGCCGCCACGATTCGACCGATCATCGCATCCATGTGTGTGATGATCGCGTAGTATTCTTGCCGGTTGGTCTTGACGGCGACGGGCGTGCGTGGAAATGGAGCGAGTCGTTCGTCACGGAGTTTTCGGCCTGAGGCCATGGCTTCGTTGTACGGGTACTCGGGCAGAAAATTCTTGGGCAGCGCGATGTCTTCGAGCGGGTACTTGTCGACGTATTGCTTGGGCGATTGCCGGGGATCGTGAGGGGCGTTGAAAGCGAGATACATGAAGAACGGTTTCGTGTCCTTGGCGGCCATCTCAAGGAAGTCCTGCGAGTGGTTCGCGACGACTTCGCTCCAGTGGGTGCCGCCTTCCCAAAAACCTCCGAACTTCGGATCGCTCGGCGACCAAGGGTCGATTACTGTCCCGTCGGCTTCGAGTACAGGTCGGTTGTAACCGGTATTGGTTTGTTGGGGCATTCCGGGGCGAACATCCCGAACCACATCGAATGAACGTTCTGCATTTGCTTTGCAATGCCATTTGCCGGTCATGTAGGTCTTGTATCCGGCGGACTTCATGTGTTCGCCCCACCAGCGTCCGGCCTCGCGCTCGGACTCCGATTCCTTGTGCAATGCCTGTGCGTTCCAGATAAACCGTCCGGAGTTGATCATCATTCGGCTTGCGACACAGACCGCGCCCGACCAAGAACCCATGTTGTAGGCGTGGGTGAACGTCGTTCCGCGTCGCGCGAGTTTATCGAGGTTGGGCGTCTGAACCTCGGCGTGTCCGAATGCCGCGATGGTGTCGAAGCACTGATCGTCGGCAAAGATGAAAACGATGTTGGGACGATCTTCGCCGCGAGATACGGTTGAGAACAGGAGTGCGAAGAGCAGGCAGGCGACGGGGCGTTTCATGGCGAGGTCAGGAGAGGGAGGCGGGGGAGACCAGAAGAGTGTCGATCAAACTCCGCGCAATTGCAACGTTGTCGCCATTTTTGAGACGAGGATTGCTCGGCAACTGATCGGCTGCGATCGCAGGGAGTGCAGCGAGTTCGGACAGATTCGCGACAAGTGTGTCGCGTCGCGGCATCCCGGGACGTTTTGG
>JBCBLJ010001083.1:0-2193 GCA_038520195.1 Planctomycetota bacterium | reverse complement strand
CGAGATCGGAAGCAGCGTGATTGAGAGATACCGTTACGTGAAGTACTCAATGCTTCACGAGGTTGCGATGTACGAACTGCACGTTCGCGAGATTTTGGATGAGTGGGACGAGATGAACTCTCGCAATCGACGAGTCGTTCGATTGGATCTTGCTACCACGATGATTGAAGACAGCGTCGCTCCCGTCGTGAAGACGTTTCGCGAGTGGTGCATGGAGCGCTGACGGAGCAGCCGACGTACTCTTTGAGGCCGAGAAGACGGTCCAGCCACGTTGTTGCGCGGGAAGGACGGCGAGTTGCGGTTCACCCGCCGGTGTGTCTCATCGGCGTCAGCTCGAGAACTTGCCGACTAGCGATCTCGTGCCATCGGCATGATCACGTAGACATAGCCGTCATCGGTCGAAAGCAACGCTGGAGCCGAGCTTGACTCGATTTCGATCTGGAAGCCCAACTCTCGATCAAGCACTTTGCAGAAGTCTGCGAAGTAACGATGGTCCATGGTCAGCGTGATCGGCTCACCGTCGTATGCGATCGGAAGATCGATTTGCGACTGGCCGATGTCTTTGGTGTTTGCTTCGAGCTTGAGCGTGCCCTCGCCAAACGTGAAATCAATACCGCGGCTCTCCTGGTCTGTCACGATCGCTGCTTGACGGAGTGCCGAGAAAATTGGACCGATCGTGAGGTCCAATTGAATGCCATCCTCTCGCTGAGGGATCACCTGTCGCCAGTTTGGGTAGCGACCTTCGACGAGTCGCGAATAAATCACCGCCGAGGACGTCCGCACCAAGAGATCGCTGGTTCGAGCCGCGATGTCGACGCTGTCATCGCCACTGTCCAGCGCTCGCTCAATGATTTGAATCGCTCGGGTGGGAACGATCGTGTTGGTGCCGACGGTCTCGTGTCCACCGACCGATTCGCCCTCACCCTCCATTCTGGCGAGTCTCCGGCCATCGGTGCCGACAGCGGTGACCGACTTGTCATTCATCTCCAGCAGAACGCCACCCAGCGCGAAGCGGCTGTTGTCGGTATCGGTTGCGAAAACGGTGCGTCGTACCATTGTTTGAAAGAGACGTGTCGGCACGACGTGGTACTTCTCCTCCTCAAACGATGCGACGGGCGGAAACTCGTCGGGATTGTTGCCGGGCAAGCGGAACTTACTTCGCGTACCGCTGACCTGTATTCCGGATTCGTCGGTCTCCAGCGTGAGAGTTTCGTCCGTGCTCTCGCGAAGAATCGCCATCGTCCGAGTCACTGGCAAAAGAGCCGTTCCTTCGGTTTCAATGTCGACGCCTTCGACCACGTCCAAGCGGATCCCGACCTCCATGTCCGTCGCGGTCAAAACCAACTTTCCTCCAGAGGCGGTCGCTTTTACGTTTTGCAGAATTTCCTTCGGACTGCGCGTCGAAGCAATGCTAGCAGCGAGAGAGAATGCGGCGGTGAGTGGCTCGCGGGAGCAGGTAATTTTCATCGATGAGCAGAGACTTATCAGCAAGAGACTTCGCGTTGATTCCCATGTTTTACAGCAATCGAGGACGAACGGTAGCGTGGGGCTGCCGGTCCAACGGAGATGTGATCAGCCTTTTGTAATCAAACTAGATTTCTATATTGATCGACGTCGTAATCCGCCGGCCGCTGGTGTCAGCGGACCGGCTTCAAAAGTCGCAAGCCATTGTTTGGAAACGCTTTAAATCAACGCGACTGGCGTGGAAAACAAGTTGGAGAAGCGTCGGCGACATGCGAGTGCCCGGCTCAGCGGCTGACATCGACCAACGGTGTCAGATGAGGCGGCCCGTTGTCGACTCTTTCAGCGACAGGGCAGCGACCAGGAAGTGACGAGTTTTGAACACGCATTATTGCCGAGTAGCGTTCGTTCATTATCGGTTTGTCGGAATGCTCTTGGGGTGGAAACACGGTTCTCGGTATTCTCCGAAAACCTGCGCTCGATCGACGTCTTAGGTCGGTCAGTGCCGTCGCGATCGAAACGAGCGAGGCTCAAGGAAGAGACCGTGCGGACAAATAAATACCAGCTCGAAGAGCTGCAGCGAGATCAGGAAGAAGCCACACGACGGCGTCGACGCAAACGATCGCGACGCTACTACCGGATGGTGTTTGGCGCGATCGGGCTGCTGCTTGTTTTTGTGCTCGCGGCACCCAGCTTGATCAGCGTATCGGGGATTGCTCGAGCGCTCGTTCG
>JBCBLJ010001205.1:0-1551 GCA_038520195.1 Planctomycetota bacterium | reverse complement strand
CGTCACACTCCAGGTTCACAACGCTAGGCCCGTGTCTGCTTCCGAGTCCTATTCGACGGCCGCGCTGACGACGCTGTCGATCTCCGCCGCCACTGGCGTACTCACGAATGACTCGGATGCGAATTCACTCTCAGCTGAACTGTATGCGCCTCCTTCACACGGAGAACTGCGACTACTGGCCGATGGCTCTTTCGATTACACGCCATCGGACGGGTTTGTAGGAACCGACACCTTCAGTTATCGAGCGAACGACGGGCAAATGGAGGGCGATGTGACCCTGGTCACGATCGCGGTTGTCAACCAAGCTCCCACCGCCCAGTCTTTGTCCATCGATGTGATTGATGGCGCGGCAGCGACAGTCTCCTCCGCACAGCTCCAGTCACTTCTCTCGGATCCTGATGCTTCCCAGACTCTGTCGACTGAGATCGTGTTGGGGCCAGAGAACGGAACGCTTTCCGTCGAACCTGACGGTGCTTGGAGCTATCAGCCCAACGCCGACTTCACGGGAACAGAATCGATCACATTTGTCGCCACCGATGGCGTCCAGTCGAGCGACTCCGCGACCATCACCTTCGACGTCAACTACACACCAGAGTCGACCTTTGATCGGTTCAGCACTGCGCTTGACACACCATTGACCCTCGCTGCCGGCGATGGGTTGCTAGTGAATGACCTGGATAGTGACAACGACTTGCTGTCGGTGATACCGCACGGTCAACCAAACAACGGAAACGTCACGATCTGGGCCGACGGTTCGTTCACTTACACCCCGAACACTGGCTTTGTCGGCGTCGACTCGTTTAGCTATGTGACCACCGACGGTGCATTGAGTACGGAACCGACGCTCGTTGTTGTGGAAGTCGCGCTCCCCACGCTCGACGGCATCTCGGCTCGCGCGAGCCACAGTTCCGTTGTTGCGGGTGACACCATTCTGATCAGCGGCAACGTGTTGGGGGATTACTTGCCGGACCGCGTCACCGTCAACGGCGAAACCAGTGCTGTTATTGATGCGAACGGTCGGTTCTTCGCCGAGATGACTGTCCGACCCGGAATCAACACCTTTACAGTCGCAACCGAAACACTTGGCGGCGAAGTCAAGTCGACGGAGGTGACTGTCGTGGGAAGAGTTGACCGCAACGAGTTAGCCGAGGGCAAATTGGTTGAAGTGAACGCCAGCGTCGAACCGCGCTTTGGACGAACCAGCTGGTTTGAGTCGCGCGATCTTCTATGGACGGACTTGGCGGTTGAGAACATCGGCTCTTATGACGTCGGCGAGCCACTTTGGGTCGGAATCAAGAACATCAGCAGCGCGCGTGTCAGCGTCTTGGACCCAGACGGATTCACTGATCAAGGCGTTCCGTACTTTGATTACACCGATTTTGTTGACGACGGTGTTCTATCGGACGGAGATGTCTCCCTCGAAAGATCCATCGCATTCAACAATCCCGAACGGATCGCCTTCACCTTTGACCTCGTTGTCTTTGGCACGAATCCTGAAGAGATGGTTTCCCGCGGTCGGTTGGCTCCAGGAAAGCACGCCGCTTCCCGAAT
>JBCBLJ010001010.1:0-2611 GCA_038520195.1 Planctomycetota bacterium | reverse complement strand
GTCCGTGTGGGGAAAGACCCTTCTTCGGTTTGAGCCACTGCATCGTGCCCTGATGAAGCCGGGCAGTCTCGACACGACCTTTCAGTGGGCCGCTCTCCCACTTGACGGTGAGTCGTTCCTTTCCATCGTCGTCTCGTGAACGTGTCGCGCGACCCATCGATCGCTCCCATGGCTCGTATTTGACGCGCCGCAGTTCGACCAGAAACCAAGCTTCCGGGAACGACGGGGGAGTGTGGATGACGTAGTAGGCGTCGACGGGCGTCGTGAGATCGTGCTCATTGTCCTCGATCGCGTACTTCGCATACGTGGCGAAAGGACTCTTCGCGGTAGCTCGGCCAGCAACGATGGTGAAGAGGCAGAACGAAAAGAGCAGGAGTTGGCGAGTCGTCATTGGAGGTCGACAGGGAGGCGAGGATGAGGTTTCACCCCCATTCTATCTCCGCAACGCCGTCAGCTCGAAGGATTTTCGTGCCCAAAAGCGGCGAGTCGCGGTTCGGCGAATTGAATCTGCATCGAAACAGGGACGGTATCGAAAGGGCCGTTGTCGAGAGAGGGCCGGTATCGAAAGACGGCCCGATAGCTGGGGCGGCCGGAGGGTAGGATTGGGACTCGACCACTCGGTCGCTGCGAGCCGCAGAAGAATGGCGGGCGTTACCAGCCCATGACCATATTGGACTCGATCATTTTTCGAGCATGTTCCAGGTCGCTGCCGGTTTCCATTCGGTAGAGTCGAATCGCGTTGACTTTGTCGCCGGCGGATCGGTTCAGGCATTCACGCGCAACCATGCAGGGGTCGAGGTTGGTGTCCGTCAGCCCCAGCGCTCCTTTGCTGATCACCCAAGTGTCTCGTGGGCGTTTGGTCAATCGAACGACGTCATCGTGCGGGTAAGCGTCGGTCACGACCGCGCGGGCGCCAGCTTCATCTTCCGCCCAAGTGATGATGATGTGCGATTCGGTTTCGATTTCAAAAAGCGGCATCTCGGCGTCCCCTCAGCTGGTGCGCACGGCGTTTGCGTAGACCCATTCGTACTACGCGGCACAAAGTGTTATCGGTTCACCCCAGACCCTTTCAAGCACAAAAAACCGAACAGAACGGCGCAACCCGCCACGACGCCCCAGTGTTGGGTCGTCATCTGGTTTGCGTAAGAGCTTAATTCGTTGAGGATGTCGTTGATCATCGGATTCTCCGGACGGTCGAACCAGGGGGCATGTGGAGGTGTCCAAATCGCGGCGGATTCGCAACACAGAACCCACGAGAAAGGGTAGGTTCGGTTTACGCGGCCATCGTCGGATTTCTCGCGCGGGAGGTCGGACGTCGCCGGCTAGTTGCGACAAACGCCAAAGCCCAAAAAATCGTTACGCTTCGGTGAAAGAATCGTGTCCGTTGTTCAGCACCCTGGTCTTGCGGCGACCTTGGACGCCGATATAATCCTGCCCTCCGACGGCAATCGTGTCACAACCGTGACGTAGCGTGTCGGACGCCTTCCCAGGCGCGGTAGCTCAATTGGTTAGAGCCCCGGACTGTCGATCCGGAGGTTGCGGGTTCGAGTCCCGTCCGCGTCGCTTCTTCCTCACGGCATGTGGCCGACTGAGGCCTCTCTAGACAAGCTCAGTCGTCAGCAAGGAAGTCGCCAGCAGTACGTCCTTGCGGCCGAAAACGCTCCGTCCATCGGCTGATTCGCCGTCCGTTAAGCGCCAGTGTGGTCCTCCAGCGAGCGACGTTGGCGACGCGATCACGGACCTCTTCCCTGGTTAATCCCGAGCTAAGTCCAAGTTGCGTGACAGAAACTTGATCAGCGCCGGAAAGGCCTTGCTTCGAACCTCCGCATTTGCTGGAGAAAGATTCGTGTAGGCGGTGCCCGACAACTGGTGCCCCGCTTCTTGCGAAACGATGACTTCCGTTTCGAGCTTTGCGGCGAGTCGACGTTCGGAAATGTTCCGCGCCATTCCGCCGGAATCCCAAGTGTTGTCTTCATCACCGCCAACGACAAACACAGGACACTGAATGGACTCGACCTGAATCGAAGCCGCTTCAACCCTTTCGGGATTCGCCAGTCGGCCCGCGTCGTGCGGCAAGCGAATTCGGACAGCCTGCCCCCGTCCAGATTTGGCAAATTCGTTTCCCATGCCGAGGTAGGGAACAAACGGAAGTGGCTTTCCTCTCCAACTGAACGAACTGGTTGTCTTCGCGACGCCCCAGCCCTCCCAGATAACATCACTGGGGACGATTGCTGCAATGGCGACGAATCGATCGATCCGGCTCGCGGCCGCCAACGCCATTTCAGCACCTTTGGAGACTCCGTACAACGCAATCCGGTCCGAGTCGAGATCCTCCTGAGTTTCGATCCAAGCCACAATGTCTTCAAGAGTCTCTAAGGGAATCTCTGCGAAGGCCCTCGGGAGGCCAGGAAACTGCTGCCGCTGATTTCCCCAGGCCGGCGAATAGTATGGCAAGCCGATGCACGCGAAACCTCGTGCTGCCAGTTTGGGAGCGATGCTGCGAGCTGCTGAGTCGCCTCCCTCGGATCCGCCCAGTGCGATCACAACCGGAAGCGTTTCACGACTGGTGTCGCGTAACAGGAAACTGCCTGGGAACTTCTCTCCGATCTCC
>JBCBLJ010000246.1:0-9988 GCA_038520195.1 Planctomycetota bacterium | reverse complement strand
TCTCGAGCTCTATGAGGATTGGACGGGATTTGAATCATGCCTTTCGGCGATTGCCTCTCGGTTTGGGTTCGACGACGACTGGTTTTCGCCCGTAGCCGCAATGGCTCCCGGTGATGATCCAATCGTCTTCTGGCGTCGCTCGTATACCCGCGGAACAACATAGATGGGTTTTGCGGTGCATCCCCTTTGGCCCAGAAGCTTGAGCAGTCCAGCTGCCCGGCGGTCACCCAGGCTCGACCCGGTTGCCGCACGCTGGTGAAAGCGAGTCACTTCCCGTTACCCTAATCGATGGGCAACGACCAGTGATCCAGTATCCCCCGCGGCGCCGCCCGAGCCGCGAACCTTGTGAGGTAGGCAATCACTAATGGCCAGCGCAATTCGTGATGTTGCTGCCTCCCGTGCTGACCTCAACAGCAACCTGAACTTCGGTCCCATCGACGACTTGCTGATCTGCGACGCCGAAGCTGAACTGGGCGCAAAGTTCCCGCCTGATTTTCGCAACTACCTTCTCGAGTTTGCTGGCGGGCTTCTACTGGGCTGGGAGCTTTACGGCATTCAATCCGAGCGGTCGGTCTATCCACCGGAGCTTGACATTCCCGGCAACCAAATTCTCGACATCGTCGAGCAAAACCGTCTAATGCAGAATCCAGCCGGCGTTCTTGAGTTCACCAACGATGGTGGAGGCTTCTTTTTTGCATTCATACCTGACCGCGATCCGAATGCGGTATTCGTTCGCGGCTACGGTGCAGACTGGGCGAAGCTCTACCCGTCATTCCATGATTTTCTTGGTCACATCGCTGACGATTCCATCGGCTACCCAGCATAACTGCACCACAACACCGCTTGGTGCAGCGCCCAGACGCTTCCGGCGGTCGAGTGGTCACCCGGACAGAGTCTGCGTTACCGCACACTGGTGAAAGCGAGTCACTTTCAGCTACCCTAGGAACGGGCAACGACCAGTGATTTGTATCCCCGCGGTGCCGCCCGAACCGCCAACGTTGTCTCTCGCTTGCGTTTTGTTGTGCGTACCGAATTCCCAACTGACGAAGCGGAGTGTCTTGAATGCAGTGCGCGGTTCATGTTGCCCGAAGTTGGCGGATGGGGCGTCTACGGAGAATTCATTTTTTGCACCGAGGATGGTTCGCAATTTGCCTATTGCAACGCGTTTGAAGATGGGCCCCAGTTGATCTCCGATCTTATGGGCAAAACGTCGGCTGAAATCTTTCAAGCGGCGCTCGCCCATTTCGCCGATCCAATCGGGGATGCAAGGCTCACTCGCAAGTCGCGGTGCCCCAAGTGTTTCTCGACTTCGCTTAAACGATATGCGGGACCTTCCGGGGCACCTGTGCGGCTACCACACACCAAGTATGGCACCATCTTCTCGCTGTCACGAGAACTACTCGAAGAACAACTCAAAGAGTACGCCGAAAATTGGCAGCGTTGACGCGAAAGACAATATCGATGGGTATGAAGGAACTCACCGCCCTGGTAGACCATCTTGTTGTACCCGACGGTTATCCATCGGAGCAGCGAGTCATGTCAATAACATGGTTACCAGCCCGACGATTCATGTCCGTTTGGTGTGGTTAGCCGGGATAAAGGTCCATTTGGAGACGGATCCACTCGAGTAAACTGCTCTTTTGAAGAAAACGCACGTCGAGACGACCGCCCGGTGTGGACCGTCCAGTGTCATACAAACCAACCGCGCTATCGGATCTCAATGGAATACATCGGCTACATCGCAGCGTCTGCAGGCGCGGCACCTCTGACACGCGATGGCTGGCTCCAGTTGATTTCCGACCGTTCTGACTTGGTCCGCGCCCCATCCCGTCTGGTCCGCAATCCCGCTACTGGCCGGCCGATTGAAGCCCGACCGCCGCCGGACGCTGTGCAACTGATCCGTGACGATTCCAATTTGGGGTCATTCTCGTGGGCGCAGGACGACTCTGCTTCGGTGACCGTAATGTGTTCCGACGGCAACCGTGAATTGATGGCGAAAGCCGCCCGCGAATTCGCGCAGATGATCGGTGGTGTATTCTCGGAATATCGCACTGCCTCGTAGCACAACGGTCCGACAACATCGGCCGAGCGCATGGCAGCCCGTCGCCAAGGTGGTTTCGCAAGCGTCGTTGTACACGCCGCCATCGAGTCCCGCTGTGGCGCGGCGACGATCGCCGGATTCGACGAACACTTGGTGGCGACCGTTCAAGCCGTATTCAGGGCGGAGAACATGGTTTAGTGCTCTGGCCCCTATTCAAGTTGCTTGGTGTGGGTAATCGGCACGGCTGACCGGAACAGCGATTCACGTGCAGGCTGATCCACTTGAGTAGACTGTTTTCTCGAACTTTACCACATCGAGACGGAACGTCCGGTTTCACCCAAACCAACCGCGCTATGTGACCTACTGATTCCATGCCCAGCTTTTCGCGCTCTGGCGAGTTTTACGGGGCGTCATTGATTACCGGTCCGTCATCCACGCTCGTCCGTGTCCGCTTTTGTCCCGACCACTCCGGTCCACCGAGTGTCACAGTGCTTGCCCCCGATTGCCGCTACGGCAATCCCGCCGATGCCGACGTTGCTGCCAGTGTTGCCGCGGCGGTCATGCAGGCCAACGAAAAATTCGGCACCGCACTGATTCCGGCCGAGGTCGCCTATCAATCCGACAACGACGGAATGTGCCATCTAATCCGTCGCTGTGCGTACACCATCGTTCGTCGGATCGCAGAGGTAGGCGAGGAGGGCTTTCCTGGTTTCGTCTAGGCACACCGATGCAAGCGAGCCAGTTCTGTTACGCTGATGGCGGGCAAAAACAGTGATACTGACTTCCCGCAGTGACGCTTAAGCCGCTCCGTTGGGACGATCACGTGAACAATCCGTATCAGCCAACAACTGATCCATCGCCTCCGGACTCCGGCGCGTCGCGTTCTTCGTTTCTTTGGCCGCACACTCGGATGCGATGCATTTTGCTCGCCCTCTTCGCGTGGCCGATTGCCATGCTCGCCACCGATCTCATCGGCATCGTTGCTCAACCGATGACGGGACTTGACGATTTCGGCCTCGCCGTTTCCAGCTTTACCATGCCGTTATTCTTGCTTTACGGCGTTTGCCTTTGGTGCCGCGGGCTGATGCTCCACGAGCGAAGTCCGGCGACGATTGCCGCCGCGATCATTTCGCTCCCCGCATGGTTCCTCTTTACCGCGGTTGCCACCTTCTTCAATTTCCCGTTCGGACGAATCAGCACGGATTTCTAGCGTCAAATTCGCCTAACGGGGTTTTTGCGCAGCCTCGGCATGCGTTCCAATTTGTCCGGCACGCGTTGGAGCAGTCTTCGTGGCTAGGGCATCACTTCGCTCGCGGCTGTGCCAAAAGCCTTCCGTTGCCCAAAGGGTCGCGGTGATTCGAGGGGATGTCGATGGGAATGAGAGGCAAACGAACCCATACTTCCGGAGGTAAGGCACAGAGGTAGTATTGCCGTTTGCGGTACAACCGGACGTTGGAGACCTCGCTGGGCTCGACATCGACTAATCGGTCCCAATCTTCCATTTGTTCAAGCATTCCTGCGTCGCGACTCTCGAGGACGACGCATCGGCCGTCGGCCAAGTACAGTTGTCCGTCTTCGAGGCGATCGACTGCTTGCGGGTTCCTCTGTGGCTCGTTTTCGATGTACCGATGGTAGTGAAAATCGACCACACGCAAGTGAGACAGGGCGATCAGAAGGATCGGCAGCGCCAATTGAAACAGCAGGAGTGTTCGGATTGAAAACGGACTGCGTTTCATTCGAGTACATCTAGTCGACCCGTTTGGGAAAGGCCGCGGGCTGGCCGAACCATGGTGGGTACGAAGAGGACTTGACGGCCATTAGAATCGCTTTGCCGTGCAAGTGTTCGTCCCCATGGGTGTAGTCCCACTCTTGGCGTTCCTCGTACCGCAGGATTCGCAGGCTTGCATCTGGCTCAATCGCCCAACCGGCGAGTTGATTGGCTCGAAAGTAGTTGACCACCGCATCTGCTGTCTCGCTGACCGGCGCATCACTGTCGCAGCCCGGTGGCTCGTTGGAGCCGGGGTCCTCGACCGAGTGGACTTCGACGTACAAGGCACCTCCGGGGCGAAGGCCTGCCGTGATCCGCTGCCACAGCTTCCGCGCGTCGTCGGCGGGGATGTGATCCAAAACGGTCGTCGCGCAAATCAGATCATAGGACCGATGATCGATTTGAAACTCTCTTGCGTCGGCGACGACGGTTGTCACGTGGTTTGCGACATCGGCATGCCGCGCACGCTGTTGGATTCGTTCGGCGCCACGCGCACTGAGGTCCACGGCGGTCACGTCGAGCCCTGCTTTTGCCAGCGCGATCGTGTCGCGGCCGGCCCCCGCGCCGAGGTCCAGGGCCTGGCCGGAACAGGGCACTTGAGAAAGGTAGGCTGCCAACGGTGCGGAAGGTACGTCGCCGTAGGCGATGTCTTCTCGGTCGTATGCTTCAAAAAACTGGTCTTGTTTGCTCATTCCGGGTTGGCGATCCGAAGAATTTGGTGAAATGATGGAGTGTCGGCCAAGCTGGACGGATTGCCGACGAATCTACCGCCGAGTTGCGTTTGTGCCCAATTTCCCCACAGTGTACAGATGCGACGAGTCGGGCCGAACCGTCACCGCCCGACAACATCCTCCAACCAGACGAGTGCGATGAAAGTCAGCATCCCCACCCTCGCGAAATGGAGCTGGTTTGGAGTCATCGTTTTGGTGGGATTTGGATACATGGCGTCGGGGCTGTCGCAGCCACAAGAGAAAAAGCGTCGGCAAAAAGCGGAAACCGAATTGGTCTCGCTCAACACGCGAAATCTGATTCCGACGCTTCAGGAGCACATCGATGCCGTCAACCAGGCCCGGGAACTCCAATTGGCGGAGCTTGGGTTGCGTTCGGCTCCCGCCGCCGACTGGCTCACGATTTGTCGACGCATGTCGTTGGCGCTGGTCGGATCGGGGATGTCCCTGGAAGAGATTCGGGCGCTGGAACAACATCCACCCGAAATGCGCGAGTCGGTCCATCTGCAAAACTTGTTGGACGATTCGCGTTTCCACGATTACTGGGCCGAACGCTGGACCCGCTACATGGTCGGTGGCGACGGCGGCCCGTTGTTGGTTTACCGGCGGCGACGGTTCGTCGTTTGGCTTTCCGATATGATCGCCGCCAATCAGCCCTATGACCAGACGGTACAGAATCTCATCACTGCCGAGGGGCTGTTCACCGATCAGCCTCAGGTCAATTTTCTGACGGTCACGCTGGACAGCGACGAGAGCGGCAATCCCGATCCCATCCGACTCGCAGCTCGAACGAGTCGTGCGTTTCTCGGGATGCGGATCGACTGTTTGCAGTGCCACAACGATTTCTTGGGCAACGTGAATCTGGGTGAGCCGATCAATCCCCGCGAAGGCCTGCAATCCGATTTTCATGGCCTCGCTGCGTTCTACAGCAGCGCCAAAATGAACGGTCTGCAAGGTGTTCGAACGGGCGATGCCGATTACGAGTATCAGTACTTGGATGCGACCGAGGTCGAGGCGGTCGCTCCCGCCGTTCCGTTTCAGCCGGAGTTACTCCCGGCGGATGGGGACGTGAGGACGCGCCTGGCGAAGTGGGTGACCCATCCACTGAATCACCAATTCTCACGAGCGGCGGTGTCGCGATTTTGGACGCTGATGTTTGGTGAAGCGGCGACCGAGGCAGTGGACGACATCCCGCTGGATGAAGAGCTGCCGATGATGCTGCGACCGATCGTCGATGACTTCCGTCAGCATCGCGATATTCGCCGGGTCATCGAGATCATCGTTCGGAGCGACGCTTTCCGAGTTGATAGCCGCGCGGATTTCGATGTGACCCCGGAGCATGAGGATGTATTCGCCGTCTTTCCGCTGATGAGGCTACGTGCGGAACAAGTCGCCGGGTCAATCGTTCAGTCATCACGGGTTAAGTCGGTCACGCGCGATTCAGCGTTTTTGATCCAACTGATGAAGTTCGGTTCCGTCAATGACTTTTTGCAACGCTACGGCGACTTGGGCGAGAACGAGTTGGCGGCGGACAACGATGGCGGCGTCACGATTCCTCAGCGACTGTTGATGCTCAACGGTGAAATGCTGGGCGAATCTTCCGAGCCCAATCCGCTGCTCAATGCGTCAGCGCATATCAACATGTTTTCGGGGAGCGATTCTCAAGCGGTGGATGTGATGTTCTTGTGTCTGCTAAACCGTTACCCCGACGAAGAGGAGTCAGCCTATTTCGTCGGTCGTTTGGCCGAGGCGGGCAACCGTGAAGAGATGATGGTCGATTTTTTCTGGACGTTAGCCAACACCACCGAGTTTGCTTGGAACCACTGATGAGTGATCACAAACACCTTTGCAGCGCCGAAGCGCATCTCTCGCGTCGATCGCTCTTGGGCGCCGGTGCTGGCGGTGCGATGTTGTCCGCACTGGCAAATCGGCTCGCGATGGCGGAGGAAACGGGGCAGACGGCCAAGGGCCGACCGAAAAGTGTCATCTTGCTTTGGATGCAGGGTGCCCCGAGTCAGCTGGAGACGTTTGATCCGCATGTGGGAACGTCGATCGGGGGTGATGTCGGAAAACTTGCGACCACGGTTCCGGGACTCGAGATCGCGGATAACTTGCCGAGAGTCGCCGAAAAGATGCACCTGGGGTCGCTCATTCGAAGTGTGACGACCAAGGAAGGCGACCACGAACGCGCGATTTACAACGTCAAGACCGGGTACCGCCCCGATCCGACGCTGGTCCATCCATCGATCGGTTCGATTCTATGCCACGAGTTTCCCGAGGCCTTGGACTTACCGCGACACATCTCGATCGCCGCGCAAGACTTTCCGGCGCGCGGAGGGTACCTCGGGCCAAGCTATGACGCCTTTTTGGTGGATGACCCGAAGAACCCCGTGCCTGATCTCAAATCGCGGGTCGAAGATCAGCGGTTCGAACGACGACTTTCAGGCCTAAAGTGGATCGAAGAACGATTTCGTCGCGGAAGGCTGTGTGACCTCGATCGCAGTCGGACGCTCCAAGGAGCATCGACCGACGCGGCGCTAAGGATGATGTCCAGCGAACAAGTTGGGGCGTTCGATGTCTTGTCAGAGCCTCGTGCCGTGCTTGACGAGTTCGGCGATACCGCTTTTGGACGTGGCTGTTTGGCGGCGACCCGATTGATCCAGGTGGGCGCACGGGCGATCGAAGTGTCGTTGCCCGGATGGGACACGCACATCAACAATCACGAAGGGCAAGCCAGCCAATGCAAAATCCTTGACGCCGGATTGTCTGCGCTGCTGACCCGGCTCGAAGAGCAGGACTTGCTGGACACAACGTTGGTGGTCTGCGGAGGTGAGTTCGGTCGGACGCCGGCGATCAACCAGGCGGGTGGCCGCGATCACTGGCCCCACGGCTTTTCGATGTTCCTGGCGGGCTGTGGGATTCGCCGCGGCGCCGTGTATGGAGCGACCTCACCGAATCCGAAACTGGATGAAAAAACGCCCGTCCAGGATGTCGAGGATCCAGTGACCGTGGGCGACCTGCACGCCACGATTTTGAACGCACTGGAGATCGGTTTCGAAAAGGAGCTGGAGACACCGATCGGCCGCCCCTTGAAGCGAAGCGAGGGCAAGCCGATCGATTCCATTATAGCGTGACTGCCGATTGGCCGATGTGTCTCGCTCGGTGCGCAGTTGGCGGCTGGCTCCGACAAACGCGTTCGAGCAGAAGAGATTCACGGGAGGGCGAAGCTGGGGCCCAGCCGCCGGGGTTGGGCTGGAAGCCTCGCCCTCCTTTGATTGCTCGAGAGCCGAGAAGGCACGCGATCAGGGTTTCTCGAAGTTCGGTTCCTTGCCCTCGTAGGCTCGATAGAGATCAAAAACGGCGGTCTCAAGCACTTTGGCGGTTGCGGGATCCGCCGACTGCTTGCACTTCATCGCGGCGACGATGACCTTGTGCGCCGCGACCAGCTTCTTTTCGTAGCCGTCGCCGGGTTTGATTCGTTGAGCCAAGAAGTAGTGGCAGATGACGTCCTGCATCTTGGTCGCGTGTTGTTCCTTCGTGGTCACCCACCGCGCGGCCTGGTTGATTTGCTGAGCGTCAACATCGTTGAGGGCGATTTCGTTGATTTGCGTCTGGGCCTTCGAGATTGTCTGCGCGTCTTGGAGCAGTTGTTCAAAAACGAGCTGGTCTCCATAGATGCCGCAAGGGACCTGGCAGTGGGCCATCGCGAGAGAGGCAGTCATCAGCAGCGCGAACGTCGCAGTCAGAATTCGGGTCATGAGAGAGTCTCGTGTCAAGTTGGTTTGGACGGTTCGTGACCTGCTCGAGCAGGCCGTCGGCGATTATAGACCGATCGCAAGCAGACGGCAGTCCGATATACTGCGAGTTAAGCTTCGAGCGGGCGGCAAAGAGTCACCGGCTAAAATGCGACCCGCATCGGTCGACCCAGAACAGGTGTCCGGAGTCGATTTCCGTCGGCCGGGCCCGGTCGATCGGTTGATTCGGCATTTGCCGCGTGGTGACCGAAAACCAAATTGCACTCGGGCGGACGTCCTTCCTTCAACCCAAGACGTGAATTGTTTTCTCACGGAATCTTTCGCATCCAGTGCGCGGCGCCTCAGACGGCAGTCGCGAACCCCGAAGCCAACGCGGATGCGTGTCTGAAGATCCTGAGCCAGAGTGATGCGGACTTGTTGGTGCTCCCCGAATTAGGATTAAGCGGTTACACCTGTGGTGATCTCTTTGCGTCCGACGCGCTGTTACGGGGTGTACGTTCGGCTTTGCAACGAATCGTCGAGGCCAGTTCGGGTCTCTCGACCATCTCCATCGTTGGATTGCCGCTCGTCGTTGGCGATTCCTTGATGAATGTGGCGGCCGTCGTCGCCGATGGTGAGATCGCCGGATTGGTGCCCAAGTCGTACCTGCCGAACTACCGCGAGTTCTATGAGGCTCGGCACTTTCGTGCGTCCGGGCCGGCGGACCCTGAGACCGTCGACATCGATGGCGCGGAGATACCGTTCGGAACCGACCTGCTGTTTCGTGTCGGCGAGGCGGTGATCGCGATCGAAATCTGCGAAGACTTTTGGACGCCGATGCCGCCGAGCAGCCAAGCCGCTGTTTTGGGCGCGAACGTTTTGGTGAATCTCTCGGCGAGCAACGAGACGATTGGCAAGGCTTCGTGGCGACGCGATTTGGTGTGCTCTCAGTCGGGCCGCTGCATCGCCGCGTATGCCTACGTTTCGGCCGGATCGGGCGAGTCGACCTCCGATTTGGTTTTCGGGGGACACTGCTTGATCGCCGAGAATGGAATTCTGCTCGGCGAATCACGTCGCATTGGCGACGGATTGTCGCCGGAGTGGGTCGCAGACACGGAGGTCACGCGAGACATTGATCTCGAGCGTTTGGCGCATGATCGTCGCGTCGTCGGCTCGTTTGATGACGCTGCCGAAGAGATTGACGTCGAGTACCGACGAATCGAGTTGCTCGAAGGGGAAAGAAAGAGGCCTCCGCGAAAGCAACTGCGTCGTTACGTGGATGCTCATCCTTTTGTGCCGAGCGAGTCGCTTGCGTTGGACGAAAGGTGCGCGGAGGTTTTTGCGATTCAGACAGCCGGGCTTGTGAAGCGACTCTCGCGTCTATCCGCCGAGACAACGCTTTCCATTGGAGTCTCCGGCGGACTCGACAGCACACTCGCGCTACTGGTGGCGCTTCGAGCCTGCGATGCAACGGGGCGGTCACGTGATCGGATCTGTGGCGTCACGATGCCCGGTTTTGGAACCACCACGCACACCCGCAGCAGTGCGGACCGGTTGATCGAGGCGACGGGAATCCGTGGCGAATGCATCGACATTCGAGAACTCTGCCTGGACACGTTTCGATCATTGAATCATCGTCCACTCGGGATCGAGATTGACGATTCGACAACGGCCGAGTCATTGCAGGAGCGGCTGAATTCCACAGAGGACGACGTTT
>JBCBLJ010000793.1:0-3893 GCA_038520195.1 Planctomycetota bacterium | reverse complement strand
CGAGATCGTCAAAGCTACAGCAGAAGCATGCGCCGGCCACTTCGCCGACGGAGAATCCTTGGGAACGAAGGTTTTGCGTATCAACGAGATCGGCGGCTTGATCATTGGTGACAATCCCGACGGACTTTCCGGCGGCCTGATACCGTTTAGCGATTTGGCCGATCAATGTGGTTTTCCCGGCGCCAAGAAACCCACCGAGAAGAGCGAAACGTGTCATGAGGAATTGCCTTGCGTATCAATGGCCGGTGACCTCACCGACTTCGACACCGATTATAGCATCGCTTTCTTCTTTGGTCCGAGGACACGGCGGGCCTCCGCCGCGTCGGTGGCTTCGAGTAGGTGTGCGGTCCGGGACTCTGGATCGATGCAGGTCTCATGGAGCGCCCCCGCACTGAGGCTCGCCAAACCACGGTAGCGTTGCGATCGATGGTCGATCTTCCTTTCGTCCAGTGCCTCTCTCAACCGGCGAAGGTGATCTTCACTGTAAGCGTGTAACCGGTCGCCATATCCAGTCGCGCGGATTTCGAACATCGGCGCTTTGACGACGGACAATCGATTGCTCTCCAGAATCGGTCGCAGATACCGTTCAAAGAACAGCAGCACCAACAGACCACAATGGATTCCATCTGCATCCGGATCAAAGAGGAGCAAGACACGATCAAACCGCATCGAAGCGTTGCTCGTGGGCTCCCATCCACATCCCAACGCATCGACCAACGCAACGAACCATTCGTTTCGCCGCACACTTTGCCGAGACGCCTTGGCGGCATTCATCGGCTTGCCCTGCATCGGAAGCACGGCCTGAAAGCGAGCGTCGCGAACGCGGGCAACGCTATTGGAAGCGGACAATCCCTCCACGACAAAGAGTTCGGTCCCCGTACCGTGCTCATCGCAATCGATGAGGTTCGTTCGTTGGCGATTGAATTGCATGACAGTCAACGATGCCGATCCGAAGGACACATCCGGTCAATCCCCTGCTGAAGTGGAACACTCATCAGAGTAGAAGCCGCCAAATAAGAATCGCGAAGAAAGCGGAACACTAATCAGCACTCATCTTCACTAATCAACCGGACGTGTCTCGCCCCGTCGTAGTCACCTCTTGCTTTGCCTTGCATCTGTCAACAGGTTGTTCGCGTTTTCCCGAGCGCGTCGCGGCTTAGTTTATTTTGCTTGCTTCATGGGTTCCCCGCTTCCCATCACCGCATTTCCAATTGCTCTTCATTAGTGTGCGATCAGTGCCGATCAGTGTTCCCCTCTCCTCCAAATCCTTTTCGTGTATTTCGCCTGTTTCGTGGTTCCCCTCCCCGCCGTCCGCATTCACTCCTGATGAGTGCAGTGCCGATCGGCGTTCCTCTCATCGAGCACTCTCTCCCTCGTGTCTTCATCTCTCGCGGTTCCGATTCCCTTCCTGCTCTTGCGACGAGGGACGATGATTCGCTATGCACCGCATCAAACCACCACCCGCGACGGAGTCAATGAGACGATGAAGGGATGCATCAGAACGAAGGAATACGGCGAAATCAACTTCTTCTGGATTCGTCTCCTTTACGGATGCACTGCGTTTCTGGGAATCACGGTCGGGTCGACCATGTTGATCGCCCCTGACTTCTCACGCAAAGTCGTTGGGTTTCCGTTTGCGTTGCCGGACCAGGATCCGATCACTTACGGCGCGCTCGCCGGGATCTGGACGACAGTCGGGATACTGTGCTGTTTCGGCCTTCGATCGCCGCTTCAGTTCTTGCCTCTCTTTACGCTCCAGCTCGTCTACAAATCCTGCTGGTTCGCATTCGTCTTTTTCCCACTCATCCTTCAGGGCCAGTTTCCGAATCATGGTTGGGCGTCGGCTGTCGGTAACCTGATCTGGATGCTGCTGGACATCAAAGCGATTCCTTGGAAATACCTGCTCGCCAAAAACAAGGAGTACGCTCTGTTGGAACTCGAAGAGGACGAAAAGGGCTCGGCGGACGAAGAGCACCGCATGGCCGCCTAGAATTCAATCGATCACGCGACGAAGTAAACCGTCGTACGCGTCGATGCGTCGGTCTCGCAAAAAAGGCCAGTGAGTTCGGACGACGTCGATTTCGTCGAGGTTGCATTCCACATGCAGACTATCTTCGGCGTTGTGGTCGGCTTCGGCGATCACTTCTCCGCGCGGCGAACAAACAAACGAGCCGCCCCAGAACTCGATGTCGCCTTCGGTCCCAACTCGATTGGGGGCCGCTAACCAAAGCCCGTTCGCGATGGCGTGAGCTCGCATCGAAGTCTTCCAGGCGTCATGTTGTCCGACGCCGAACTCTTCCTTCTCGCCCCGAATCCAACCGATCGCCGTTGGATACACCAGGATCTCAGCACCCGCGAGTGCGAACAACCGCGCCGCCTCTGGAAACCACTGATCCCAACAGATTCCGACTCCCAGCTTGGCGTAGCGACTCGGAATCGGCTCAAACCCAAGGTCGCCCGGCGTGAAGTAAAACTTCTCGTAATACAGCGGGTCATCCGGGATGTGCATCTTCCGATACGTTCCCGCAATCGAGCCGTCTGCATCGATCACAACTGCCGTATTGTGATAAACACCCGCCGTTCGCTTTTCAAAAATTGGCACCACAATGACGAGCTGGTGCGTTTCCGCTATGTCACTCATTCGGCGGACCGTTTCTCCATCCAGTGACTCGGCGTGATCGAATTGCGTGTGGTCTTCGCTTTGACAAAGGTAGGCGCTCGCACAAAGCTCTTGTAGACAAATGATCTGGGCGCCGCGGGCAGCGGCGTTCACCACCCGCTCCGAGATCGAATCGAGCATTCGATCTCGTGATCCATTGAACGCCATCTGCAACAGCGTTAGCCGAACGTCGCGGGTCACGGTTCAATTTCCATTGCGAGGAAGTCACCTTTGAAATGCGTGTTCATTACCGGTACCGACACCGATGTCGGCAAAACACACGTCGCCTGCAAACTCGCTCGCGAGTCGGTCGAACAGGGCGTCCGCGTTGGAGTGTACAAGCCAGTGGCGAGCGGTTGCATCCCGGGCAGTGAAACCGGCTCAGGCGAGGTCACTGCCGACGAATTGGTTGCACTCGATGCACTCCGATTGTGGCTGGATGCGGGAAAACCACTCGACCTTGATTCCGTGTGTCCACAGAAATTCAGGGAAGCCGTGGCTCCCAACGTCGCCGCGCGTGCCGATGGAAAATCGGTTGACCGCGATCGCCTGATCTCCGGACTCGAACGTTGGCGCGACTTTGATGTCGTCTACGTCGAAGGTGCCGGTGGCTTGTTCAGCCCTTTGGCGGACCAATACCTCAACGCGGATTTCGCCCGTGAACTCCCCGCTCCAAACCTCGGGCTCGTCGCCGCCAACCGGCTCGGCGTCCTCCATCAAGTCCTCGCGACCGTTCTCGCCGCGAAGCAAGTCGGGCTTGTCATCGACACGCTCTATCTGAATCAGGTCGACTCACAGCCTGACCCTTCGGTGGCTCACAATGCCGAACAGATCTCCGAGTTACTGCCGGAGCTGGAGATACGGGCGTTTGGCTGGGAGTCCGAACCACTTTGGTGAGAAAGCGAATGGGGACGACGAAAAATGCGAATGGGAGTCGGAAGCGGGGCGAACACTCATCGGCACTGATCGTCACTCATCAGAGCACGTGGGATGTCTTGGAATGAATGGGGGAACACTAATCGGCACTGATCACACACTGATCAGAAGTGAATGCAGGCGACATGGCAAGGAGGGGGACCACGAAACACGCTAAAAACACGAAAGGGAAGAGTGCTCGGAGGAAATGAAGGGGACTACTAATCCGCACTGATCGCACACTCATCAGAAGCGAATGCAGGCGACATGGCAGGGAGGGGGACCACGAAACACACTAAACACACGAAAGGGAAGAGTG
>JBCBLJ010000631.1:0-5090 GCA_038520195.1 Planctomycetota bacterium | reverse complement strand
CTCCATCGCGCCGTACTTCTCGAGCACGTCGACGACACCGGCGACCGAGGCATCCTTCTGGCCGACGGCGACGTAAAAACACTTCACGTCTTGGCCCTTTTGGTTAAGGATCGCGTCGATCGCGATCGCGGTCTTGCCAGTCTTTCGGTCGCCGATAATCAATTCTCGTTGCCCGCGTCCGATGGGCGTCATGGCATCGATCGCCTTGATCCCGGTCTGCATCGGCTCGCCGACCGGCTGACGCTCGGCGACGCCGGTGGCAATGATTTCGACGGGGCGGGTCACATCGGTTTGGACAGGGCCCTTGCCGTCGAGCGGGTTGCCGAGAGGGTCGAGGACGCGTCCGACGACGGCGTCGCCAGCGGGTACGCTCAGCAGTGTACCGAGCGCCTTGACTTCGTCGCCTTCCTGAATGGTCAGGTAGTCGCCGAGGATGATGATCCCGACACTGTTTTCTTCGAGGTTGAAGGCGAGGCCGATGGCGCCGTTGGGAAATTCAACCATTTCCCCGGCCATGACCCCGGAGAGGCCGTACACCCGAGCGATCCCGTCGCCGACTTCGAGTACCGTTCCGACTTCGCGAACGTCGATCTTGCTGTCGAAGTTCTCGATCTCTTGCTGGAGGACCGATGCGATTTCGTCGCTACTAAATTTCATGGCAATTTATTTGCGTCAGAGTTTACTATGCGGGGTTTGTGCGAGCAGACTCGTCACTCACTTGTCATCTGTTCGAAGTTTTGGAGCAGCTTGGCCGAAAAGCCTTCCTGTGCCTTCTTGGCGATGGAGTTCAGTCGGTTGGCGACGCTATTGTCGAATACCGTATCGCCGATTCGGATCACCATTCCACCGATCAAGTCTTCATCAATTGTCTCTTTGAGCCGGACCTTTCGGTTCAGCACGCTGCCGAGTTGTTCGGCGATTTGGCCACGCAGGACATCGTCGAGCGGCACCGCCGTGCTGACGTTGGCCAATACCTGCCCCGACATCTCGTCGAAGAGCGCGAGCGCCCCTTCGCGAACGGCCCGCAGATTGCCAAGTCGTCCCCGTGCCGCCATCACTTTCATGAATTTGACGAGCAGGGGTTCGAAATCGCCACCAAAGACCTTATCGATCACCCGATTTTTTTCTTCGGCATCGATCCTGGGCGAATCAAATGCAGCGGCCAACTGTGGTGAACCGCCCAGGTAGTCGTCGACGATACTGGAAAGCTGTTCGACGACTTTGCCGGTGACCCCCGCCTTCTCGGCGGCCGACAACAGAGCTTGCGCGTAGGTCTTGCCCAACTGCTCGGCTCCGGTGTCCATCACCGTCTCGTGTTGCTGATCGGGGTTTTCCATCGACGGTCTCAGTTGTTGCTCGGAACCTGGTCGAGTGCGTTCTTGATCAGATCGGCGTGATCATCAGCCTTCAGCTCGCGACCGACGACCTGCTTGGCGACACCCATGGCGAGTGCCGACGTTTGACCGGCAATGTCGGACAGCGCAACCTTTTTAGCGGTCTCGATATCCGCGAGTGCTCGATCGGCTTGCCGCTTCGCTTCCGCTTTTGCTTCTTCGACGATCTTCGCCGCGTTGCCATCGGCATCTCGTCGAGCTTCGGCAAGAATCGACTGCGCTTCGGTGTTCGCCTCGGACAGTTTCTTCTCGTAGTCGGCGAGCAATGCTTTGGCGTCCGCATTGGCTTTCTGAGCCCCTTCGAGGTCACTCGCGATTTTTTGTTCGCGTGCCTCCAGGCCACCGAGAATCACGGGCCAAACGAACTGCGCGAGCACACCGAAGACGCCGAGGAAGATCAGGATATTTAAGATCGCAGCCCCGGGATCGAAGGATAAAATCGGCGGGATCTCGTGGTCGGCGTGATGACCATCGGCGTGAGTCCCATCACCCTCGGCATGGTCACCGTCGTGAGCTTTTCCGCCCTCGGACGAAGTGTGTTCGCCGTCGTGGTCGTCGCCCTCGGCGTGTTCCGTCTCGGCCTTCTCCTCCGCAAATGCGGGCGAAGAAAGAGACACAACACCGGCAATCGGAATTGCCAGAAAGCACGCGAACAGCAGGAAGCGCAATCGCATTACAAACATCGAATCACCTACAAAGTGGCGGTCAAAAGAGAATCGCTGGAAGGCGATCCGCTAAGCCAAGATGTATGCCACGATCAACGCGATCACGGTTGCACCTTCGATCAGTGCCGCCGCGATGAGCATTTGGGTGCTGATCGTTCCGCTGGCTTCCGGCTGACGCGCGATGGCATCGACGGCGCTGCCGCCGATGCGTCCGATGCCGAGTCCGGCGCCAAGAATGATCAAACCAACACCGATGCCCTTACCAAAGACACCGAGGCCTTCCTGAGCCAGTAGCAAAGCAAAGTCAAACATTTCAGTTCGCTCCTAGGAAATCGTCGCCCGCGTCGGAGCGGACACACAGAGAAAGTCGAAAGGGGTGAAATACGTCATGCGTCCGCCAGTCCAGCGAGACGCGATGGTTCAACAATTTTGTCCAAGTCCATCTGACCTTCATCGCTTCGGAAGTCATGGTCATCATGATCGTGGTCGCCGTGATGCGTTGCGACGACGGAGATGAACAGCACCGTCAGGAAGGTAAAGATGAACGCTTGAAGCATGCAGATGAACAGCTCAAGCAAGGTGAGCACGATGCATCCAAAGAGCGCGGCGACTTCAACGCCGTACCCAAGCAGAATCGAGGCCTCCGCCGCCACACTGACCAATCCAACAATGACAGCCAGGACCAGGTGACCGGCCATCATCGTGCCAAAAAGCCGCATCGCCAGAACGACGCACTTGATCAACAGCCCCATCCACTCGAGTAGATAAAGCGGAATCCCCAATCCAAAACTCATCGCCGGCGGTCCATCCCAGCCGATCGGATTGAAGTGCGAGAAGAAGGCTTTGACACCGGTTTCGCGGATGCCGATGTACAGAATTGCAACGAAGCTGCAGAACGCGAGTGCAGCCGTCAGCGACAGATTTCCCGTCGCGGTGCCGCCCCAGTGCTCGTAGTGTTTCGCGGTTTCAACGTCCGACCAGAGCGGCACGATCATTCGAAGGATGTACCCGATCGGTATCAGGCCGAGCACATTGGCGAAGAGGATGAAGAAAAAGACCGACCAAATGTACTTGATGTACTTGTCCGTTTTCTCATGCAGGTTCGGCCGAACGACTTCGTCGCGAATGAACCAGCACATCGTTTCGAAAAGCTGCGCAACCTTGCCCTGCGTCTGGTAGGCCTGCAGGCCAGTCCCCTTCACACGCACCTTGAGTGCGACGTAACTGAATACAAGGATGACGACAACGGCGGTCACCATCGTCATCATCAGGTGATTGGTGATGTAGAGATCGTACTTGCCTTCTTCAATGAAAAGCGCTGGGATCGTCCCACCGCCCACCTCAACGGACAACAGCGGTTCCTCGTGCACGCGGTGTGGCACGACGTGCGAGAGCGGATCCTTTGCGGCGAATAGCAAGTTCATTGAACCGAAGTCCCAGCGGCTTGATGTCGTGACTGACGCCGACGGTTTTGTCGTGTCAGGTTCGTCGCCAACGTCACGACTTCCACGGCGGTCAGATAGACGTACCAGGCAATGATCCATCCGGCGATCACTTCCTGCATCGAGCGCATTTGATATCCACCGAATGCCATCAGTGCAACAGTGCTAAAGAGACGAATCAGCAACGCAGCAAAAATCCCGACCGAGAGGCTGGCCGGATCGCGCTGATCCAACCCCTGGCGTTCGATTAGGAATCCCGGTGTGATGGCGAGCAGTCCGATCGCGCCGCTCGCAAACACGATCGAGGTCAGGACGACCGGGGAGAGCGATCGGAGGCCCGCGGAATACAAAATTGCGGTCGCCACCGCGCCGAGCGTCCAAGCGACCAGCAACGCCAAAGCACAGCGCTGATGGGGGCGGTCGTTTGAGTCAGGGCGTCGCACGCTGGTTCGGTTGGTGGGCGGTTGGTCGATTTGTTGCTTTGCGGTCTGCCGCCGTTGTCGGTGTGCCGACCGGACGGTGCCACTCGGGTAGGCGTAGGCGGCGAAGAGCGAAAGGTATCGAAGAACGAAAGGTATCTACGTCGCGGCGTGACGGAAGGTGCTATCCTGCGTCGTCTTGTCGCTGCCGCTCGAGTTCCCGCTGTTCCTCGGATACGCGTAGCGACAAGCGAATGAAGCGGTACATGGCCAAGCCGAACGCACCGACGGCGAAAAAGAACGTGTTGAGTCGGTCTTCGACACCGAACCAACGGTCAAGCAGGTAGCCGACAGCGGAGAGCAAGATCACCGTTGCCGCCAATTCCATTCCTGCCCCCGCAAGCCGCATCCACGGTTTGCTTGGCAACTTTCGCTTTTCGGGCGTTTCAGGAGACATCAACCTGTCCAGCAACACTCGCGACGGACCAAATCTTCGTTCGCCAAGCCGTCGGCGCATAGCGGGAGCGACCGATCGTCGCGGGCGCTAACACGGACGCTCAAGGAAACAGAGCTTGCCAACGAGACCGAGCTTGCCAACGAGCAGCGTTGAAGACCGGATGGGGCGACTGCCAAAACCCGATCTACATCCTCACGTCTCCCCCTCTCACGGGGACATGGCCTGCGAATCGCGTCAGGCTCAGCGATCCGCTGGTTGGTGCCACCGCCGCGTTAGCGGTCCGGCTCCGCTATCCAAGGTCCCGACGCCGACTCTGAAGGACCAACGGACTTGGGCTTTCGCTCCAGAAAGGGGGTGGCTAACAAGATAGGTGGACTACGTTCGCAAATCGATTTCTAACGAAATTTCCCGCTTCAACTGGAACTTTTCGGGGGTTCGCCGACGCAAACACGGTCCAAAACGCTGGAACTTTTCGTGATCGTTGGCATAATAGCTTGGGTGGTGATTACTCCATTAATGACGTTTGAGCGGCTTGGCGACCACGCCATACCCCACTCTAGGGGAATCGCTACCGTCTCTCGCGTCCAGGAGACCAACCCACCACCGCGGGGACCGACGCGTCTGCTGGGGCTCGCAGCGCAGATTGACCCTCAACGTTACCTACCCGGACGATCCCGGTCGGATACGACGGCTTCACGCTTTTACATCTGGAG
>JBCBLJ010000825.1:0-3717 GCA_038520195.1 Planctomycetota bacterium | reverse complement strand
TTCGCGTTAGCCGCGACGGGTCATCGGGACGAATCTCTCGCGTTCCGGCGACATCGGGTCCCGGCAGGTCGAGCTCGAATCGCGTCTCGTTGCGAATCTCGGAGTTCAAGACCGCCGAGCGAGTGGTGGTGGCCCCGGTCAAAGACCATTGGTCGTTGAGATTAAATGCCGTCAGGAAACTGTCACCAGGCTCGACGGTGGTCGCGGCATTGGGCTGCAGCGAAACCTCCGTCGGCGGGGCGGGCAGCGACTCGCTGGTCCCCACGCGCAATCGAGCGGCCCCGGCGATGAACTCTCCCGGTGACTGAGGGTCCGGGATCCGTGATAACGGACGGGCAAAGTCCAACGTCGCGATGTTGGTAATGTTGCTGTACGTGACGCTGACAGGGTTGATGACCACGTCGTCGGTGTTGTCGACCGAGTCGCGCGTGTAAATCAGCTGATAGAACGCCGGGTTGGTCGCTTGGCTGGCGTTGAGGTCGTCGTCGTTGAAGTGAACCTCGATCCGCCCCGTTTCGGGGCTCAACGATCCGTCCGCATTCCGGCGAATCGGCTCGGGGACCACCGCGACAATCTGTGGACCAAGATTGACGGAGAAGTTGACGGTCAAATCAACACCGTCCTGGAACGCTTCGCCTTCGGCATTACGCAGCGCCAGTCCGCTGGTACCAAGAATGTCGATCTGATAGAGGTCGTCGGGCAGTGGCTCGCTGAACCGGAAAATCACTTCTCGCGAGGAATCACCCAGACCGATGAATCCCGGTTCGACAACGACATCGCTTACGCCGCTGAGTGTGAGAGGCGAATACGTGGTGGGTTGAGTTCCGATGACCGTTCCGCCATCGCCTTCCTGAATGGTGGCCGAAATCAGCGCCGCCGATTGCGGGTTGGAGTTGATCGCCGTGATAAACTCGTCAGCGGTTGTCGGGTCGCCGGCAAAACTGTTGACTTGCACCGTCACGATCTGGTCGTTGACCAAGACGATCGGCAATGCAGTGCCGCCAAAGTTTCGTTGCTCGACGACAACCTGGATGCCCCGACCGTCGGTGCCGGGGATCTGTGAAATCAAGCGAACTCGCACGTCGCCATTGGTGCCGAAATCGGTAACCGCTTGCGCGGCGTTGGCGCCGTCAAGAACCAACGACGTTCCTGTCGCGGGGACGGTACTACCGACGGGCTCCTGCGAAGGACCGCTGACCTGGATCGCTTCGATTAACGCCGCGGCTACCGGATCGTTGTTGACCGCCGTCGTCAGGTCTCGCGCGGTCGTCGTCGCGCCCGGGTTACTGTTGACGTCGATCGTGACTTCACGACCGTTGGTGGTGATGATCGGTGCGGATGTTCCCGCCCGCGAGCTGCTGGTCAAGTTGATGACGATGCCGTTGCCGAGACTTCCCGACTGTCGAGCGCGGAATTCAAACAACGCTCGGCCGGCGGTTCCAAGGTCGCTGGTGACCGCCGCCGACTCGAACACGCGGTCTTCACCCGCTCGCGTGATCCGGATCGCACCAAGGGTATCGGGATCGATGGTCGTTTCGTCGTCAAAACGAAAGACCAGTTCGTTGGGTGAGACCAACAGGACCGAGCCATCGACCAGCAACTCCCCTTCGTTGGGCTGGATCCCAATCAAATCGGGGCCGGCCAGCAATTGGCGGCTCTCAAGGTTTTGCACGAGCGAACGCCGCTTCTCGTCTCGGCGTTTCCGGGAGCGACGGTCTCGCTTCGCGCCGGAAACACGGCTGATGGAGGTGCGGAAAGAACGCGTTGGGTTGCGAAAGGTCATCCAGAGGCCTCGTCATTTTGCCTGTGAGCAGGCAACAAATCGGTTTGGGCTGCATGCGAGCCGATCGCGGTCGGTGCCGCTGATTTGGGCTCGTTTCAATTCAAAAGTTGCAAATTTGACAAGCTAGGGGGTCTGCGCAATGCGCGGAGATACCTGGCACGGAGTGTAGTTGGACCTGGTAATTCCGCAACGAAAAACGCGTTTTGCACAGTCTCCGCTAACCATCTCAGGCCGGTTTGTACGGGTCGACTCGACCGACTACGACCTGGCGGCTCGGCGGGTGAATCATTCGACGTGAATCGCACCGCGAAAGTTCCTCTCTTGCGTGCTTTCCGCTCGCACTGATAGTGTCCGCCGGCCCGGGTCCGAAACCACTCGTGGCACCCAATTAGCTCTTTTGAGTGGTTTTCAGTCCACTTAAAGGTGTGGTTTATTTCGTCCACGGATGGTCGTCATGGAAGCTTCGCCCCGACAAATCGTCACGAATAACTCCGCCGATGGAGTTCGTAATCGGCCGCTCCGCCGGATTTTGAGGGTTTCCGCGCTCGCTGTCTGTTTTGCGACACTTCTTACATCGGTCGGATGCCGGTGGACCGCTAGCGGAAAAAATGCGCTGGGCGCACAGCTCCACCAACAGGGCCAGTACACAGCCGCGTTACAGCAGTTTCAACAGGTCGTGACGACGGATCCGACAAATCCGGACGGCTATTACAATCTTGCGGCGACCACTCATCGGCTGGCGAAACAGCGCAATGACGAAACGCTCTTCCGAAACGCCGAGGCACTCTACAACCAGTGTCTCGATCACGCCCCCAATCACGTCGAGTGCCATCGCGGGCTGGCGGTTTTGTTGAAAGACACCGGACGCCCGGATCGTGCCTTTGCATTGATGAAGAACTGGGCTTCGCAAAACGCGATCGCCTCGGAGCCACGCGTCGAGATCGCGCGGCTGTATGAAGAGGCAGGGGAGCCTGATACCGCTCTGAAATATCTGGAGGATGCGGTTCAATTGGACGCCAACAATTCCCGCGCTTGGCTGGCGCTCGCTCGACTGCGAGAGCGCGGAGGCGATTTGGCACAGGCACTTCAGAATTACCAGCGTGCCCTGGCGCTCAACAACACGCAGCCGATGGTGGCCGAGCGGATCGCGGCACTCAGCCGTCAATTGAATTCCAATCTTGACGCGATCAGTAACGCCGGACAAACCCAGATCGCGTCGCAGCTTCCCTACGGCTCACGCTACTGAGCGAGTCGGCGGTTCCATCTGCGTGACGCGCCACACGCACGCGAGGTTGCCGGTTAGACTCCGCGGTATTTCCGCTCACGCCGGGTGAAACGGCAATGAAGAATGCGCCGGGTTTCTGTTGTGCGACGCTTTTGATCGCAGCGATTGGTCTTTGCGTCTCCGCCAAAGCACAGGTGCCTGATGTCGCATTGGCGCCGCAGGGTCCCAGTGATGAGACGTCCACCGACATCTCGTATCCGGTGCTGCAGCCGACCGACTACTCCGCGGAACGCTGTAAGGTGGACCTTTATCGCCCCGGCAACCGAAAGGACTTCGCGACGGTGGTGTGGTTTCATGGTGGAGGACTGAAGGCGAACAGCAAATCAATCCCCGACGCATTGAAGGAACAGGGCTTCGCGGTGGTCGCCGCCAACTATCGGCTGCATCCGAAAGTCGATTCGCCCACCTACGTTCAAGACGCCGCCGCGGCGGTCGCTTGGACCTTTCAAAACATCGCTTCTTTTGGCGGCGATCCAAATAAGATTTTCGTCGCCGGACATTCCGCCGGCGGCTATCTGACGTCGATGGTTGGGTTGGACAAGTCCTACCTCGCGGCGCACTCGATCGACGCCGATCGGATCGCGGGATTGATTCCCTACAGCGGTCACACCATTACCCACTTCACTGTCCGAAAGGAGCGGGGCATCGA
>JBCBLJ010000035.1:0-22032 GCA_038520195.1 Planctomycetota bacterium | reverse complement strand
TCGACAACGTCATCGAGTGCGAAGGGCTTGCGAGGCCACTCTTCCGGAACGATGCGAGCTACGGGGCGAGGGTCGAGAACAATCGCCTCGTCAATGTTCGTGACAGCGATCGGCTCAAGAACCCACAATCGACCAGCGTTCCGGGGCTAGAGGCTCCGCTCCGATTTCAATGCGGAGTGCATGGCGAATGGTTGGTCGATGGCTGGAACGCTACGCGTCCATAATTGAACGCGGAATCTTCGCGTTGGCTGCTCGTCAGGCTACTCGGCACCGGCCAAGTTCAAGACCGCGGGCGTCACCGCGACTTGCTTTTGGCCGAGAGCCTTCAACTTGACGTTCCCTTTGCAGACGATGCCTCGCTCAAAACGATGGTCCCCTTCTACGGTCAAGCTCTCACACTCCCGGAGCGACGGCGGAACGGGCACTCGCGCTTCGAGGTCCGTGATGGTCTTGTAAAAGCGTTCGTCAAGCTTGACCGTCGGTGGCACGCCGTTGCGTTCGGCGATCAGCCCAACCGATGCGTCCTCGCGAACCTCGTAGGCATCACTTCGAACGGCCAGAAGATCCCCGGTGGTCTTCACGGGTGCGAAACGCGTCCGCGGCACACGGATCGCCGTCGCCCCTTCGAGGACTCCGATCGCCGCTCCCATCGCCGTCTCCAACTGGTAGACCTTGGGTGATGCGCTGTCCCGCGGATTGATCGTTTTTTGATTGACGATCGTCGGCAACTCAAGGATGCCGTCGTTCGCCTCAAGATGCTTCGCGATCGCAGAAAGATCGAGCCAGAGATTATTCGTGTTGAAGTAACGGTGTCGGTCGGTGTCTTGAAAAGAAGTTTCCTCTTCAGGATGACACTGCGCTTTTTCTCGAAGGACGTAGCCACCCGAATCTGACAGTGCGAGATGTCCGCCTTTGCGGTCAGCACGCTTGCGATCGGCGACCTCCATCAGGAATGGGCTGCCGCTGTCGATGAAATGGCCAAGAATCCGTTCGTCCATCGTCGCTCCCAAGTTGTCCGCGTTGGAAACGAACACGTAGCGACGTCCCTCATCAAGCAAGCGTTGGAGAGTCCCACTGGTAACCAGCGCCGCGTAGATATCTCCATGACCAGGAGGACACCAGGTCAATCTCGGGTCGCTCGGCCAGTCCGCAGGTGCGAACGTTTCCGCATCGATCTTCGGAACCTGATGCTGCAGAAACGAGAGTGTCTCGAGCGTGGATATCTCCAACCCGCGCATCGCGTTCGATGTCTGCTCATCGGTCGAAAAGCTATTCATCAAAACCAGCGGTACCGAAAGCCGGCTCGCCTGACGAACGATCAAACTCAGGAAGCTGTCGTTGCCCCGCACCGGCAGCAAGGACTTCGGACCATCCAACCCCATTCCGGTTCCGAGCCCACCGTTGAGTTTCAAGACCGCCGACTTGTCGAGGGATCGGCGACCCAGTTCCGCATACCGTTCCTCGAGCTCCTCGGCATCGGTGACCTGCGAAACCGGTTCGATGTCTGCCTCACGCAGGTAGCCACCGGAACCGCCTTTCAGGTTCTCGTAGTGACGGCGAAACAACTTGATGAACAGCTCAGGCGTTTGGGCTTCGAGCAACCGATCTTCGACAGCGGACCACATGGGAGTTGGAAGTGGAAAGTGGAAAGTTGAGAGTTGAGAGTTGAGAGTGGAAAGTTGAGAGTGGAAAGTTGAGAGTGGAAAGTTGAAAGTTGAAAGTTGGGAGTTGGGAGTTGGGAGTTGAGAGTTGGGAGTTGGGAGTTGGGAACACTGAGAGTGGAGTTTTGGTTAGGCCTTTTTGTGCCGGACGGGTTTCTTGCGTTTCGGGTACAGTTCTCGGCACAGATCGCAGGTGGTCCCGTCGCAGCCTCTTGCCGTACAGTACTCTCGGCCGTAGAAGATGATTTGCAAATGCAATCGATTCCAAGACTGACGATCAAACAACTTTTTGAGGTCTTTTTCGGTTTGATCGACACTCTTGCCGTTCGTCAAACCCCAGCGCTGGGCCAATCGATGGATGTGCGTGTCGACCGGGAACGCGGGGACACCGAATGCCTGTGACATGACGACACTCGCCGTCTTGTGTCCCACACCCGGTAGTGCTTCGAGCCCGTCGAAGGAAGCCGGCACCTCGCCGGCGTGCATCTCCAGCAATTGATCGGCGAGCCGCTTGAGATTCTTTGCCTTCGTCGTCGAAAGCCCTAGCGGGCGAATGATCTCAAGAATCCCGTCGGCACCGAGCTTGGACATCGTCGCGGGTGTCCCCGCCACTCGAAACAACTCGGGGGTGATCTCGTTTACCTTTTTGTCGGTGCACTGCGCACTCAAGACGACCGCGACCAAGAGCGTGAACTCATCGGTATGATCGAGCGGAATCGGCGTCTCGGGATACAGTTCCTCGAGTCGCTGGAGGACCCGATCGGCACGTTCTTGCTTGAGCACACTTCTACTCTACCGATGATTCTTCATGTGCTCGATCGCCTTCGTGGTCGCCAAACGGCCACGGCGCGTGCGAACGATCAGCTCGCTTCGGAGCAAGTACGGCTCCACCTCATCTTCCAAGGTGTCGCTGCTCACGTTCATCGTGTGAGCGATCGCCTCCAGTCCGGACGGGCCCCCGACAAAGACTCGAATCAGGGTGTCCAGGTAGTTGCGATCTTGTTTGTCGAGTCCGAGGGCATCGATGCCAATCATGTCCAGTGCGTCGCGAGCAACTCCGAGCGTCACTTTTCCATGGGCCCGCATCTCAGCATAGTCTCGAACCCAAAGCAGTCGATTGTTGGCGATGCGGGGCGTGCTGCGACTGCGCCGCGCGATCTCGCCGGCCGCCATTTCATCCGCCTTAACGTTTAACTTCTCCGCGTTCAGCAGCAACAATTGACGGAGTTGATCTTCGCTGTACCAACCGACATGTTCGCGAATCTGAAATCGATCCCGAAGCGGCGCCGTCAACATGCCCGCTCGAGTCGTCGCGCCGATCAACGTGAACGGACGCAGTTCCATGTTCAACGTCCGTGCATTGACACCTTCACCGAGCACGATGTCGATCCGAAAATCCTCCATCGCGGTGTAAAGGTACTCTTCGACCGCCTTGGGGATGCGATGGATCTCGTCGATGAACAAGACCGAGTTTTCGGAGAGCTTGGTCAGGAACGGAAGCAGGTCTTTGGGCGCGCCCAAAACCGCTCCGTTTGCCATCAGGACGTCCGCATTCATTTCCGCCGGAATCACGGTCGCGAACGTTGTCTTGCCGAGTCCCGGCGGACCGTCGAACAAAATGTGCCCGAGCGGTTCGCCGCGTTTTTTCGCTGCACCGATCGCAATCTTGAGACGCTCGATGACATCGCGCTGGCCCACCATCTCGTCCAGGCGTTTGGGACGTAAATGTTTGTCGCGTTCATTTTGCGGTCCGCCGCCCGAATCTCCGTCGGGCGTTTCGCCTGCTGGATCCTCGGGGGACATGTCGCTGGGAGGCAAGTCCCCGGGCATGGGCGGATCCGATTGCTGGTAAACTGCTTCACGAGCCATTTGTTCGTCCGTGTTTCTGCGTCTCGACGTCGTCGATGAACCAACGTGTTGTAGCGAAAAAACGCCCTCGCGTCGGCGCGGATCGCGGTGGAGTCGCGGCAGACCACAAGATTGACGCGACAAAGCACTAAATCCTGACGTCCATGACAGATTCTAATCCCGCTTCGCGTCCGATTGACCCCGACGATCCCGCCATTGTCGCCCAGTACGAACCGTACTTGCGAATGTTGGCTCGGACGCGGATGAGGCAAGCTTACCAGGCAAAACTCGGCGCCTCCGACCTCGTCCAGCAAGCAATGCTGCAGGCCGTGCAAGGGTTTGAGGGCTTTCGCGGGAATACCGAAGCCGAGTTGTTGGCTTGGCTGCGGAAGATTCTCGCTCACCACCTTTGTCATCTTGACCGGGATCTCCACCGTGACAAACGCGACATCCGACGCGAACAGTCGATGGAGAAAAAGCTGAACGCTTCATCGATGAAACTGGAAGGGCTGCTCGCCGGCGACGGTCCGACGCCGAGTCAAAACGTCGCGTTGGGAGAAAGCGTCATCCAAATCAGCGAAGCCATCACGGACTTGCCCGAGGCCCAGGGAGATGCGGTTAGGATGCACTACCTCGAAGGCATGAAGTTGAGCGAGGTCGCGACGACGCTCGGAAAGTCGACCGGTGCCGTCGCGGGGTTACTCCATCGCGGCATGAAGGCGCTGCGCGAGCGACTGGGCGAACCCTGAATCGACCGATCGATGCGGCGTCTTATCGCACCACGTCAGATATCGCGTCGCATCGCAATCACTCGATCTTCGATTAACTCGCCAACACGAAGATGCTCATCAAAGATCCGATCAATCATCTTTGAGTCGCATTTCCCGTACCAGACTCCGTCGGGCATCACCCCGATGATCGGCCCACCGGCACAGATTCCAAGACACGACGATTTGAGTCGCAGCAACGGGACGTCGGTTTCGCGATTCCAATCCTTCGCCCGGCGCTTGAGATGATTCCACGCTTCAACCATTTCATCGCGGCCGCAGCACTTCGCCGCTTTGCGATCCATGCAAACGACCAGCGTCCGCACGTTTTGATTCAATCCGAGTTTGTCAGCCTTGCGGCGAGCTTTCCCGAGATCACCACCCACTAGTCTTCTCGGGTAATGACCGGGTCGGAGACGCCAGACGGATCATTCACGGCCGGTGCCTGAACAGCACCCTCCACCGGCTTGTCTTCGGCGGCTTCGCGCTCAGCACGCTGCTTGACCTGAACTGATTCACCGATCAATGAGGTAAGTTGCTCCTCGTCTAGTTCTTCTTCTTCGATCAGGCTTCGCGCGATGGTGTCGAGATCGCCACGATGCTCCCGAAGCAGTTCTTCGGCTCGCTGATCCGCTTCAAGCAAAATCCTCGAAACCTCTTCGTCGATCACTTCCTGCATGTGCTCGCTGAACTGACGGGCGCGTTGCATCTCACGACCCAAAAACGGATCTTCATCGCTCGTCTTGTAGCTCACCGGTCCCAGCTTCGGGCTCATCCCCCAATGCGTGACCATTCTGCGGGCGATGCTGGTGGCGCGTTCCAAATCGTTTTCGGCACCGACGGTGTGCTCGTCGTAGATGATTTTCTCCGCCGCGCGACCGCCTAACAGAACCACGAGTTGGTGTTCGAGCTCGCGTTTGCTGACGTTGAGTCGATCTTCATTGGGCGCGTATTGGGTGACGCCGAGTGCCCGTCCTCGAGGAACGATGGTGACTTTGTGAACGACGTGGGCTCCATCGAGGTGCCACGCCGTCAACGTATGGCCTGCCTCGTGGTAGGCGGTCTTTTCCTTTTCAATTCCCTTGAGCACTTCCTCGCGTTTGGCACCCATCAAGATCTTGTCGCGGGCGTAATCGAAGTCGTCCATGTCGACTTCTCGCTTGTCGTGTCGCGCCGCCCAAAGCGCCGCTTCGTTAACCATGTTTTGAATGTCAGCACCGGTCAGCCCGATCGTGCCGGCGGCGAGCCGATCCAACTTGACGTCATCGGCGAGCGGAACGTCGCGGACGTGGACCTTGAAGATTTCTTCGCGACCCTTCATCGTCGGACGGTTCACGGTGATGTGTCGGTCGAAACGTCCTGGACGCAGAAGCGCCGGATCGAGCACGTCGGGCCGATTCGTTGCCGCGACCACGATGACGGCTTGGCTCGGTGTGAATCCGTCCATTTCACCGAGGATTTGATTCAACGTTTGTTCGCGTTCGTCGTGGCCGCCACCAAGTCCGGCGCCTCGCTGACGTCCGACGGCATCGATTTCATCGATGAAAATGATCGCTGGACTGTTCTGCTTTGCCGTTTGGAAGAGATCGCGCACGCGGCTCGCCCCGACGCCGACAAACATTTGAATGAACTCACTGCCGTTGACCGAGAAGAACGGAACTTCCGCTTCGCCAGCAACGGCACGTGCGAGCAGCGTCTTTCCGGTTCCGGGCGGTCCGTTGAGCAGCACTCCCTTGGGAACACGACCACCGAGCCGTTGGAATTTATCCGGAGTTTTCAAATAGTCCACGATCTCTTGCAGATCCGCTTTTACTCCCTCCAGTCCGGCGACATCACTGAAGGTCACCGTCTTTTCATTGGCCTCGAATCGTTTCGCGGGGCTCTTGCCGAATCCCGACAAGAATCCGCCACCCATGATGTCGTTACGGGTGCGACGAATCATCAGGAACACAAACAGGATCAGTCCGAGCGGCAAGCCGACAAGAATGATCCAGCTGAGGATGTCGCGTGTGTTGTCCTTGGGAAGGTGCTCGTAAGGAACATCCCTCTCGAACAGCAGACTTGCGATCCGAGCGGAATACTCGGGATCCTGAGAAATGTAGAAGAAGAATTCCTTGGATAGCTGAACCGGTTTCCCGTCGCTGTCCTTTTCAACGACAGCGACGCCGTTCTTAATTTCCGGCGGCGCGTCGGGTTCGGTTTTGAATTTCCCCGAAACCACTCGTTCGCCGATCAACACCTGCTCGACGTTCTTTTTGTCGAGTTGCTCCATGAAGAAGCTCTCGGTCACCCGAGAACCAGTGCTCGGCACCCGAACGAAAAGGATAATGGCAACGACGCCCAGAACGATCGCCAGCAATAAGGCGTTGTTGTTCCGTCGTGGCGGACCTTCCTGTTCGCTCTCTTCTTCGCGGCGGTTTTCCATAGGTGTCTTCGCGTAAATGGGCCAAAGTCGGAATTGGCTACAACTGAAAGATCGGGCGGCGTCCGAAGCGGGCCCGTTAGAGTTTGGGGAGCAAACCGGTCTTTGCCCCGAACGTCAACATCGATTCCCGTCCGGTCATGTTATCCGGCTGTCAAAACATTCCCCCAAAGTAGCGAATTGACACACTTCCCCTGGGTGACAACGGGGTCATGGGTGTTCCAACCAGGTGGATTGTAGCAGTTTGCGCGAAAATGGAATGTCCCCGAGAGCTTATGGATCCGTCGCCGGACCATCGGGGTGGGGCGTCAATTCGCCCAGGTGTCTCGCCACATCTCGCGGCGAAATCCCTCGAATCTCAGCGAGCTCCTCGACCGAATAGCCTTCGAGGTAGAGACGACGAGTCCAATACGCCGGAGAATGACGCTCGTCGTCGCGATTCGTCACCGTTTGCTCCGCGTCGTGAACCGCATTCCCCAAGCCCGACCCGTCTTCTGTGTTGACGTCTTCTGTGTCCACGTCTTCTGTATCCACGTCTTCTGTATCCACGTCTTCTGGCACCGGGGCGACCTTTTCCGTGCATTCCGAGCCCGCTTCCCTCAGAACTTCCAAAATGTCGTAACCATGCTGCTCCATCGTCGCAGGGCCGATGCCAGGGACGGCCTCCAGCTCGCTGCTCGTGCTTGGTCGCGACTCGGCCAGTCGATCGACGGTGGCGTTAGACAGTACCCGAAAAGCCGGAACGCCGAGCGCGGCGGAGAGTCGCCTCCGCCATCGCTTGAGTGCGTCGACAATCTGCTGACGATGGGCGTCTTGCGGATCCACCAAGTCTTCCAATCCAATGGTCTGAACCTCGGAGTGATCCGCTTGTGTAGCCATCGTCGCGGTCGATTCACCGTCGCTCGCAGCGCCAGAAACATCGTTGGACTCAATGTGCCGCGAGGCAGCGACGAGCTGTTTTGCAAGTGGCTTCGAAAGACTGAGCGATCGAGGCACTGATTCCTCGAGGTTCATCACCTTTCGCCCCAGGTCGCTGATTTCGATCGTCGGTCTACGCGATTCCACTTCGCGCTGAACCACCAATCCACTCTCGATCATTGCGTCGAGAACTTTCACCAGTTCCGACTGCTTCAGTCTCGAGAGCATTCCGTAGGTGCTCAACTGCTGAAGCCTCCATTGGGAGATGCGTTTGTTTTGGGAGCCACAGAGCATTTGCGCAACAAGGTTCTTTCCGAAGCGACCGTGCATGCGAGTCACGCCGCTGAGGATTACTCGAATCCCGCACAATAGCGCTCTTGAGTCTTGTTCGGAGAGACCAGGCATGGCGGCGACGGACTCGCCCCGCTCTGCGGTTGAGCACCGGTCACAGAGTCCGCAATCCGTTGCGTTTGGGTCACCGAAGTAGTCCAGGATCACGCGCTGGCGACACCCGCTCGATCGAGCAAATGAAATCACGGCCTCGAGCTTTTCGAATTCCTGTGCCTTGCGCCGGGCGAGTTCCGTGAAATCGATTTCGAGCGACTTGAAGGGGACGTCGCGTTGAAGAAAGTGAACGGCGCGTCCGCGAAACGGAGGGACGTAATCGAAGGTATTCAAACGGCTGAGTTCACGGAGCGTGCGGGTGAGTTGGTCGCGATCGACTTCGGCAAGTTCCATCAAACGTCCCGGACGGACGTAGACGTCCTCGCCTCGCCGGCGACCGACCACACGTTCGACGGCTGTCATCACCCGCCGGCGAAGTTTCGCTTCCCGCGGCAAAAAATCCAAAAGCGTCGGCGCGTCGGAGTCGATGCGCACGACCATTTGGTTTTGGCTGCTGTCGAGTCGCCGAATCACCCCGGCTTTGGCGAGCAACGTCTCCGCTGTCCCGATCGCCTCCGAACTGTCCGCCTGAATGTGCTTGCGGACCTGTTCGAGCGTCAGCTCAATCGGATCCTCCGGTCGTGATAAGAGGAACTCGTAGACTTCTTGGACCGTCTCCCGCGACGGGTACCGATTCTCAATAAAGAACTCTTGGATGTACCGATCTTGGTACGCAAAAAACAATCGGCAATCACTTGGCTTCCCGTCCCGCCCGGCTCGACCCGCTTCTTGATAGTACGCTTCCAGTGTTCCCGGCATGTTGAAGTGCGCGACAAATCGAATGTCCGCTTTGTCGATTCCCATGCCGAAGGCGTTGGTCGCGACGATCGTCGACACTTCGCCGGACATGAAACGCTCCTGCATGATTCGACGATGCTCGGGTTCCATGCCCCCGTGATAGACACCGACGGACCGACGCGTTTTTTCGGGAAGCCACTCGGCCAGTTGTTCGCATGCCTTTCGGGTCGCGGCGTAAACGATTCCCGTGCCTTCATGCCCGCGGATGTATTCCGTGAGCTGCGTTTCTTTCTCGCTGTCGGTCCGTGCCTGCGAAACGCCGAATCGCAGGTTGTCGCGGGCAAACCCTGTAATGAAGACGTTCGGGTCATTCAGCTCCAGCAGAGAGCAAATGTCGTCGCGGACGGTGGGCGTCGCGGTCGCCGTTAGCGCGATGGTTTGAACGCCACCCAAGTAGCGTCGGCGGAATTGACCGAGCCGCGCGTAGTCTGGACGAAAGTCATGCCCCCACTCGCTAACACAGTGGGCCTCGTCGACGGCAAGCAACGCGATTTGGCTGCGCTCGACCGCATCCAGGAAACGCCCGTTGCGAAGCCTTTCCGGCGCGACGTACACCAACTCCAATTCGCCGCGAGCCATCTCGCTCATCACGTCGTCCTGCTCCGAAGCGGACAACGTTGAATTGATCAGCTTGGCGGCGATCCCGAGCCCACGCAGCGCATCGACCTGATCTTTCATCAACGCGATCAAGGGCGAGACCACCACCGTCGTGCCTTGCCTTGCGAGTGCAGGCAACTGGTAGCAGAGACTCTTCCCTCCCCCGGTCGGCATCACGCAAAGAATATCCCCTCCGCCGGCAACCGCATCGATAACTTCGCGTTGTCCGGGGCGAAAGCGAGTGAGTCGGAATCGCTCCAAAATGGTCGCGGGGTCGGCGGCGCTAGCTTGCATCGATTAGTCCGATTCCTCTTCGATCGCGAATTCCTTGGCCTGAGTATACGGAAAATATCGCCTACGACGATTCCCGGACCAGCGATGCCGGTGCCCTGTCGGTCGGCGGGAGCTTGGCTCAATGGCCACCCACGGCGGACTCGTCTATAATTGCACGATGCATCGTCGCTGGCCCCGTCCGGATCAAAGAATGCCCTTGTCCTGCGTGAATCCCAGTCTCTCTTCTCTCCCTCAAAACCCGCTTCGCCCCCTCGGGCTGACTTTCGTCGCAGTCTGCCTGTTCGCGACCGGCGGGAACCCCCTGTTCGGACAAACTCCGCTCTTTGAGGACGATTTCGAAGCTGGTCTCGGCCGCTGGGAGATCCTCGATCCTGGGACTTGGAGACTGTCCGAACGAGACGGTTCGCAGGCCGCCGAAATCACCAAACGCGGCAGCGACTACGAACCTCCGGTGCGCAGCCCGCGTCACGTTGCATTGGTGAAAGGCGTTGAAGTCGGCAGCTTTGAGTTGACGTTTCGCGTCAAAAGCACGAAGGATACTGGCGGCCATCGAGACTGTTGCATCTTTTTTAATTATCAAGACGACCGACACTTTTACTACGTGCATCTGGGAGCCAAGCCGGACCCGCACAGCGGCCAGATCATGATCGTCAACGACGCGCCGCGGCTGGCGATGACCCAAAACGAGCGTCTCACGCCATGGGATGATCAGTGGCACGACGTCAAGTTGATCCGCGACGCGGCCTCGGGACAGATCACGGTCTACTTCGACGACATGAGCGAGCCGCACATGACAGTGAATGACAAAACCTTTCAAAAGGGTCGGATCGGCTTGGGGTCCTTTGACGACCTCAACGCGTTTGACGATGTCGTGCTGATCGCCAAATAGCGGTCTGGCGTCAACAATCTCGGAAACAAGCAAGAACGAGTCGGAGGCATTTGCCCATGAGCAACTACGGGATGTTCAGCGATGATTTCTATGTCAACATGAATCTGGCGACGGAGATGGACCTCCCACAACAACGAGAATCGGTCCTCCATTACTTTGAACAGGTTCGTCGTCGCTACCCAACGATGCTGAACTTCTACGGACGCGAAAAGTCCGAGTACGTCCTCGAAGAAGACAAAGAACACGGCGCCTATCGATGGGTCTCGATCGAACCGCGGCGTCTCAACAGCGGTGCGGTGAACCCCGAAAATTTCGAGGCCGCGATCCAGCAGCACAAATCGGTACTCGAACTGGTTCCTTACGAGCTCTCAATCACACCGCTCGATTGTGAATCACTTAGCGTCATGGTCGGCTTCGATTTCAATTACCGAGGCAACCACAACGAGATCCTTGCCGAGGCGATCGGTCTTTCACCGGCGCTCGAACGAGTCCTCGCGCTGCCGTACGGCAAACTCCTCTCCAACGAACCGGCGATTCAATTCGCGCTCGACGAGGAGTGTCGAACGCAATGCCGAATCAGTTTCGAGTCCAGGACTACCGCCTATCAAGTTCGTACTGGTGAATTCGGCGAAGATCAACTCAGCGTCTACCTCACCGTCCGTCGATACGATAGCCTCGGCCCCGAAGAGAAATTCGACGCCGAATTCGGGCGGCTTGCGGACCTCTGCCGGGACCTAGTCGACGAGTATCTCGTGGGTTCGGTGCTGCGACCGCTCCAAGAAGCGATCTCACTCGAGTAGCTCGCTCAGGCGCACCGACCTCGCTGGTCGCGTTGCTTCAAACGTCGCTCGTCCGGTCGACGGGCGATGATTCGCGAGCGCCCGGCGGCGAACGATGCCCTGGCTGTTGTTCGCGACGCGACCCGTCCGACACGCGGCGAGCACGTTCAAGCTCTGCGAGCGAAACTTCCTGACGAACTCCGTGGACGGTTTCTATCGAAACGGCATCTGACTTCATGGGGATGTTCTCGATCCGGGTCAGTATTCCCGTCGCGCGTCGTGGCGCGACCTGCGATCAACAATAGGCGCGCATCTGACCACTAACGGGTCGTGACAAGGCGATGTCGAAAATGCCTCATCATGGATCGGCGGTTCGCGTCGACGGTGAGCCGAACGAGACGCCGCTACACTGAGATAGTGCCGATTGACGAGCCTTTTCCGTGAGAGCAAAAATGTTTCGCATTCTTTGCATCGCCACATTGACACTTTTGCGACCCGATTTGCTGTGGGCTCAAGAGTACGCTGCACCCTTTGAGCCGATCACCGCCAGCGAATCCACCAAACTGGTCGTCCTCTTAATAAGCGACGAGGACGCCGCCGCGTGGTCGGACAAAACGGCAGCGGCAGACGACGAGGGAACACCCGCGCTTTGGTGCGAGGCTTCTTTTCGACGGTCCGTGCGGGAAGCCGTTGCGATGCGCCCCGAATTGAGGCGGCAGCTTGTGATCCAGCGGTTCGCGGCGGGAAAACCAGCGATCCTCACCGGCGGGGCAACGCCGCCGTGGCCGCGGCGCGCGGTGACGGCGATCACGGACGTGAATTACCGACTGCTCGCCCTCGCCGTCGGTGTCCCTCGAACACGCGATTTCGCGGCGTTGCTCGAAGACGCCGAAGAGACTCGGACGATGCTTAACCTTTACGGCGGGGAACCCAAACGACTCGGCGAGTCGATCGCCGAGCGCGCGATCGACCGAGTCGACCGCGCGTACACCAGCGTGCTTCGAGCGGAATTGGCAGATTTCCCATGGGCTGAGTCTCTCGCCGCCGACGATCCGTCCTGGTCCGCCAAGTACGCGCGCGTCGCGAACGAAATGGAACCTGTCTATCGTTTCGACGCGCGGCTGCGTTTCGAATTGAATGACACCGGCGATCCGATCCGTCTTCGCGCACTCGAGCAACACACCGAACCGCGATCCGACTGGTGTTTGGCGGTCGCACCATTCATCGTAGGTCGCCCCGCAACGCAAGTCTTGCCCGCGGTGATTGATTCGATCTGGATGGAGACACCGCACGGCGAGGCCTTCGCACCTGACCGTGAAGAATTGACCAAATGGTTCAACTCGGAGCGCGAAAATTCGCTCATCGTGCTCGCGATCGAACCGCCGTTGTTGCACCGCCAAAGGCCCTGGCCTCCACCGGAGCCGGAAACGCAGCGACGCGCCGGCCGCGGTTGGAAGGCCCTTGAGACCGCCATGTCCAAGCACGCGTTCCACACCGTCGATGCTCCCGAATTGACGTTGCTGCTCGAGATTGCACAAACGCAGCCCATCGAACTCAACTTGCCCAGACGCGTTCGTTACATCTTCCTGGAAAGAGGTTCCAGCCGCGCGTTTCCGATTCGCGAGGGGGACCTGCCGGCCAAGTTCTTGAAACGATTCTGATTCACCTCCCTCGACTCGAAAGCATGGCGAAACGAATCGCAGGATCCGATCCCGCGTCTGCGCTTGCCAAATCCGATTTCGTCGTCGATTCGAACGGACACTGGTAGCATGAACCGGGATGTCTGGTTCACAAGACGAAAACGGGCCATGACAATGGATGCGTTCGTCAACGGGATTGGAGCAACGTATGAGTATCGGAATTGGAATTGTCGGCTGCGGGATGATCGCAAACTTTCACGCCAAAGCGATCAAGGACGCGGCCGGAGCGGAATTGATCGGCGCGGCCAGCCGCAGAATGGACGCCACGCAAACGTTTGCCACCGAACATGGTTGCCATGCGTTCGCGAGTTTGGAGGAGATGCTCGCCGATGATCGTATCGGCGCAGTCTCGGTTTGCACGCCCAGCGGTGCCCACCTCGATCCGGCAGTGGCCGCCGCCCGCGCCGGAAAGCACGTGATCGTCGAAAAGCCGCTGGAAATCACGACCGAGCGCTGCGACAAGATCATCCAAGCCTGCGAGGAAGCGGGTGTTCGCCTGACGGCGATTTTTCAGAGTCGGTTTCATCAATCGAGCCGCTTGATGAAGCAGGCGGTCGACGCCGGTCGATTCGGTCGGATCACGATGGGCGATGCTTACGTCAAGTGGTATCGCAGTCAGGAGTACTACGACAGTGGCGCTTGGCGCGGCACCTGGGAACTCGATGGAGGCGGGGCGCTGATGAATCAAGCCATCCACAGCGTCGATCTGTTGCTTTGGTTGATGGGGCCCGTCAAACAAATCTCGGCGATGACCGCGACGATGACGCACGAGCGGATCGAAGTCGAAGACGTCGCGGTGGCGAACTTGAAATTCGAAAATGGAGCCCTTGGCGTCATCGAGGCCACGACCACCGCGTACCCGGGGGCCTTAAAACGAATTGAGATCAGCGGCAGCGAAGGCAGCGCGATTCTCGAGGAAGAAGACATCAAGCAATGGGAGTTCGCCGATGAGACTCCCGAGGACGCCACTCTCCGCAAGGAGATGCTGGGGAAAACCGAGACCGGCGGTGGTGCGGCCGATCCGGCTGCGATCGGACATCATGGGCACACCCTGTTGTTCGAAGAAGCCGTCTCGGCGATCACTGAAAACCGACCCTCCATCCTGGACGGCCGCGAAGGCCGCCGAAGCGTCGAAGTGATTTGCGCGATTTACGAAAGCGCAAAAACGGGTCAGATCATTCACTTGAGCTAGCTCGAGCCCGGTCGCAGCTGCGCAATCGCGCGCTCGTACTCGTGCAAAGTACGAGTACCGCTTCGCTGAGTACAAGTACCGCTACCACTTGTCGTACTCGTACTCAGGCGTCTTCGCCGGAACTCGTACCCGCCTCAAACCACGGACTTCATGGATCCTTACTCGACTGGCTTCTCTCTTCCCCGCTCCGTCTTTGACGCCCGGCCCTTGTGCCTCTCGATTCCCCGGCCTCTGCCGTCTCAGCTCTACCGCCGAAAAATCAGTTCGCCCCAGTCCCTATTCCGCCATCGATTCGCGCTCCGACCAAAATCGACGCGCGGCCTGAACGTACGGAACGTACTTCGCGAGTTCGGGCGGCGGTAGTTTGCGGAGCCGCGCTTCAGAGTCCGCCAACCAGTCGGTAAAGAACTGCACCGACTCTTTGCTCACCCGACGACGGCCATCGAACTCGATCCACCAAGGCGCCGACACGGCCGCTCGATAGTGTTCTTCGTGAAGCGTCAAAACTCGAATCACGATCCAGCCGCTTTCCTTGGCTTCGATCGCGGGAATCACTCCGCCGGCTCGGGCGAATTCATCGAGGCGGGCCGAGTAGTGGACTCTGTTGTTGTGAATCACCTCCAAGTATTCGACCGGATCGCGAACGGTCAGGTTGAGTTCGGCTTGGAGACGCAATACTTCGCCAAAGCGTCCGTCGAATGTTGCTCCGGGCAGTTTTCCAGCGACCAAAGGGCGAAGTAGCGGCCCGTTGGTCGCGACGCTGTGTCCCAGCCAGAGGTTCGCCCACCACTCGGCTTGGCTTTGCGGCAACTGGGGTGTTTGCAAGTCGGATGAAGACGCGTCGGCGCGCGTGACGTACATGCGGTTGTAGCCGACTGGCGTTTGCGCGGACCGATCGCCGCCGCCGGCCAACGGGACGATCGACAAACCGGCATCGAGTGCATGCCGATAGATTCGCTCCGCATAACGCCCCAGTTGGGTTGGTTCGTCGAGCGAAAATGAATCCAAACCGCGACCGTCGCGAACGCGAAGCACTCGTTTGTCGAGCCGCAACCAGTCGCCGAGCAAGAACAGCCCGTCGACCCGACGACTGGCGAGCCAAATGGGCAGTTCCCACGCGAAGGGGTTTTCGACGGCGACCCGGGTGCGATCGGGGCTCTCGGGATCGATGGTCGCCAAGCGCGCCAACGACCCGGCGGACGAGGAACCGTTTCCCACGTTCGGCCCGCCATAGAACACTAACCCGCTATCGTGCTGAGCGTCCGTTCGAATCCAAGTCGGCTCGTGCTCAATCGGTTCCTCCCGATCACGGCGTGGGATCGGCTTGGCCTTTTGAATCCCGAGTACCGCCGCCACATGAAGGTCCTCGGACGCCATTCGAAGCGGGAGACTCGACGACGAAGGGACGACACAGCAGTCGCCGCTTAACCAGCCTTCGCCCGCCATATCCGCCATCCGAGGGAGTGCGATCGTCTTTTCGTCGAGGCTCGTTTTTTCAAGCTCAAAGGTGCCACGCAAGACTCGATACTCGGGCCCACGGGTCGCGACAAACCGATAGGGACCGTCTGGCAGTTCCAGAACGACCTGGCGATCAACGACCACGCCCTTTCCCGCCGAGACGGTGTTCCGAACCGGCATCTGTTTTTCCCGTTTCGCTGTCGGGGCCGCCCCACGAAAAAACTCAACGCGGGAAATGACCGGTTCGGAAGTCTCCTCGTTCTCCAATCGTATCGTCAGCGAGCCGCCGGCCGCCAAGGCCGACCCGGCATGATTCGCTACCCCGAGCAACACCACACCCAGCCAAACACGAAAAACAGGCACTCGACGCATCAATCTTCTCCGTTTGTTATGGTCCGCGGTTTGCTCCGTCTGGCTATTTCGGGGTCACTCTGCCAAGTTGTGTTTCGCTGGAGTGAATCAGAAACTCGGACGTGAGACTCAACCCGCAGGAAACCGTGGCTGAAGACCTGTACCAAATATTAGGCGTCTCCCGATCGGCGTCGAAAGACGAGATCAAGAAGGCGCATCGCAAATTGGCGCTCAAGTTCCATCCGGACAAAAACCCCGGAAAGGAGGCTCAGGAGCGTTTCAAGCGAATCCAGGAAGCGTACGACGTGCTGAGCGACGACGAGAAACGCTCCGCATACGATCGCTATGGAGCCGACTTTGAGCGCATTCGTGGAGGCGGATTCCAGGGCGCGCCGGGTGGATTCGACGGATTGGACCTCGACCAAATCTTTGGTGGTCGCGGCGCGAAAGGCGGCGGCGGTTTCAACTTCGAAGGCGGCTTCAGTGATTTCTTCGAACAGATGATGGCCGGATCTGCGAGTCGGGCTTCGGGCACCCGGACTCAAAACACGCGTTCCGCGCAGCCCCAGAAAGGCGGGAATCTCCGTCACGAACTCGAACTGCCACTCGAACTGGTCGTCCGCGGCGGTGAGACCGAGTTTTATCTCAATGACGAGAAGATCGCGGTCAACATTCCGCCTGGAATCCAGGACGGCGCCAAGATGAGGCTGCGAAATCAAGGCACGCCTTCGCGCAACGGTGGGGAACGCGGCGATTTGATACTCGTCATCAAGACATCGGCTCACCCCCACTATCGACGAACCGGACAGAACCTCGAACTGACCCTGCCGATCTCGATCCGCGAAGCCGTGCTCGGAACCAGCGTCGACGTCCCGACACCCAACGGAACGGTCACTCTGAACATCCCGGCGGGAACAAGCAGCGGCAAAAAGCTACGGCTCAAAGGACAGGGCATCACCGATCGGTCTGGTTCGGGTGACATGCTCGTGCTGATTCAGATCGTCGTGCCAGAATCGATCGATGAACCGTCGCAAGAGTTGCTGGAGCAATTCTCCGACCTCAATCCCGTGACTCCGCGAGAAGAATTGACGTTCTAACGGCTCAGCGTGGCGGTACTCGTACTCAGCAGTTGCGGTACTCGTACTCAGCGATAGCGGGACTCGATATAGAACTGCTGGACTCACGAGCACGAAAACGAAGACGAGCACGGGAAAAAAATGGGTGAACCGCACCCCGAAGATCAGACGCTTCAGAAGACGCGCCGGATCGCGAGCGGGCAGACGATTACCAAAGTTCTTCGTCGTGGCGGCTGCGCGGCCGATGATTGCCTCGTCGTTTTCGCGTTGCCCAATCGGGCGACGGGGCTGACGATTCAATTCCATCGACTCGGTGTCACGATTCCCAAGAAGACCGGCAACGCGGTTCATCGCAATCGGTGGAAGCGTTTGATTCGCGAAGCCTACCGAACGCAGAAAGCCGATCTTCCGAGCGAGTTCCAGTACGTGGTGCGGCCCAAGAAGGGTGCGACGCCAAGTTGGCAGAAAATCCAACGCTCGCTACCAAAGCTGGCTCGGAAGGCGGCGAAGCGATACGAAGGATAACTTCTGCGAATCGCAAATGGCTCCAACCTCCTGCGACAAGTCACTGAGCGCAGTTTCACTCTCGGCTCTCACTCTCCACTCGCTACTCCATGAGAGAACACCAAACCGAAATTCGAGTTCGCTATGACGAATGCGACCCGATGGGATTTGTCCATCACAGCGTCTACTTGCGTTACTTTGAAATCGGCCGCACAGAGTTGTTGCGTGCTTGCGGGGGCCGATACCGCGAGATGGAATCGGAAGGCATGTTTGTCGTCGTCGCTCGCGCCGACGTTCGTTACAAGTCACCCGCGCGGTACGACGATCTGCTCGTCGTGACGACCAAGATCGCAAAGATCAGCGAAGTCAAAATCATCCACGACTACGAGGTGACGCGAGACACCGAGCTAGTCGCCACCGCCAACCTGACCATGGTTATGCTCGACAAGAATGGCACCGTCCAGCGCATCCCATCCGCCCTCATCGCACTTTTCCAAGACTAGCGATAGAACAACCACTCTTGGATACCAAGTCCCGCTACTCTTCTCATGCATGAGGAAAGTAAACAAATATTCTGCCTGCCCTAGGCATGGGATTCGTGACGGCGCCGTTGTTATGCTATCGGACAACAACGAGCATTGGCTGCGACACCACGACGCGTTCGCAACACACGTCATTTTCAAAACCAGTGTCCGCTCGCATAGCAACCTCGGCGTGCATTTCGGCTATCGAAAGCACGTCATCGCCTGGACGCAACGAAGTTGGTTGAGCGGTTGTTCCGCCGTAACCTGTGCTGCGGGAACGAAACAACGCAGCTTGAGAGACGCTCGCTTGCGAGCTTTACCCGCCCCGAGTGCGAGGGGAGGCGACATCGGTCAAGCAACAGCAATTGATTCCCGCGGCCGGTGGAACGGCTGATTGATCTTGCGTGATCGGTATTGCTTCCCTACCTTCCCGGGCGCTAACCATGATTCGGGAAGGAACCCAACAAATGAATCAGAAGGATAAGTATCACACTCGGTCAAGCAAAACCATAGGGTTGTCCAAGGCCCAGCAACGATTCGTGATTTGGTGGAAACGAGCCGCAGAAAAGGCTTTTCTGACCCACCCATCTAATTCCCATCCATCACCATGCGATAGCCCCATTGCGATACGCAGACGACGAGCGTCTTAGCTATTCCGAGAGTCGCTCCGAAGGCGTGTGCTGAGTGTTCATCCCCGTCCAGACGATGAACTGAATTAGCCCAGCGAGGCGTCGAGCAACCGACTGCCAGGCAAGCATGTGCTCATATTCCAAGGTTTGGTCGGCGATCAAGTAGATTGAGAAAAGCTCCTCAGTTGCGCCTGCCTCTGATGTGAGAACCGGGTGAGTAACGATCGTGCTAATCCCCATCTCGCGAAAAGCCGACTTGGTTTTTTCGTCCAAGTCCTGCTGAACATCGACCAGCAGTCCTGCGGGAGTTGACCCGATGTGGGCTTGGTCACTCCACTCCATCAGGATGGCAGGGATAGGGATCTCGAACTCATCAAAACCGCCAAGTGAAAGGCCGTCCTGGTCGCCCATTATCGCCGCGCAGACTCGGACGTTTGTTCCAGGCCTGAAACTCGCGAGGCCGTGCCGAGCGAAGTCGACCAGTTCGCTGACGCATTTAAAGGCAACTTGATCGGGAGTCTTTGTCGCCCCCAATTCCTTGAAGAATTCTATCTCAAGGTGGTTGATTTGTTCGTTGAGCAACCACAATTTCCCCGCCGTGGATGGCTCACTGGAATCGGAGAAGAGATGGCATGCGAGTTCGTTCTCAAAACTTGGACTTGATGAGTCTGGCGAGATCACTTTCCACTGACCACGTGTGTGGCGCCCCGTCGAAACCGATTTCGCAAGTAACTCGCCAGCTGATGAATATTGATAGCGTTCAGTGAATTCGACGACTGCTTCCGAATCAAGGTCGGGGCGGAGATACTTAGCGAAATTGGTCAGCCGTTCATCCTGGTCAAATTGTGCACGGTAGAAAGTCTTAAGGTTTTGTGTCTCATCACGATTGACTTCATCAATTGGCTCGAACTGGTCACCCGTTGTACGGAATGAGCGATAGAACTTTTCAATTGACTTGTCGGATCGATCGCTCATAGCTTTACCTTCATGACCGAGGGTGGTTCAAGCAGGTGTCAGTCCCTCATTGCGGCTCTTTGGAACGTGTGGCAGTTCTTTCCCCAGCCAAGAAACCACTGCCACTTCCCAGAGTAATTTTTGGCAAACTCTCGCAGGCAGTCATGAATTTGGGTTTCGGTCCGCTTGTCGTCGGCAGCGACATGTGGGCAGAACTGTTCATCCGGACTCTCCTCGCCATGATGTGGGTCCCGCATGTAACCACCATTGAGAAGTCCATCGACCCCAAGGAAGCAACTCTGTAAGGTTACACGTTCGGCGGGGTACCAGCCATAGCTTTCCTCAGGTGCGGAGTCGCCGGGGTGAATCTCAAACCACCAATGTCCAGCCTGGTCTGGGTGTCCCCTTTCATCGCGCCGCTCAGGATCGATGTGGATTCGTTTGATAATGACGGATTTGATTGCTCGTGGCTCGCGCAAGGGATAGCCATTCAAGTATGAGCTCGGAATTAACGCCTTAGATACCCGAAAACCCTTCGAGGGGCGTGATGATACCTGCGCTCCGCCTTGGCGTCATTCGCTCCGTCGCGATTCGGTCAGATTCGTTGACCTCGGCTATGGAAGATTTGAATGTCGCCGTGGATGAGATGCCTTTTTTCGTAACGCATTCGAAGAGGGAATCCGCAGCAGAGATCATCCTCATTGGGTGACAGTGCCGCGACAGTGCCCTTTAAGGCGATGGCCCGTGTCGCACGACGTTTCGCGCGGCCACCATGAAGGCGGCCTAAAGCTAGCCGCGTGGGAGCCAGTGGCTGACGGCGATGGATTGCTCGAGCTTCAAGACGCCTTGGCAACGCATCTCTTCTTCGGCGGCTGCCATCCTCACGTGGACGATGACGTCCTTGCCCGTGGGCCGTCGCCGCTTCCACTTGATGGGTACATGCAATCCATCGGTGGGCGTTGAACGGATGAACTCCCTGACTTCTTCCGGGGAGAAATCCCATCGGCCGAGACGGACGCTTGAACCGTCGATCGATGGATCCAAAACAACGATCGACATCTCTGCGTCGACATCAAACTGCTTCAGCGAAAGTCCCTTGCCGGAATCGTCCATCACCGTGACCACCACATACAACCCGTCGATCTCATCGTCGGAATCAAATTGGTGGCCGCCCGAGAGGTTCGGATGCAATGCGATGTGATCGACCGTCGGAACCGGTTCGGTTTCCTTCATCGCAAGACTCGGTCGTTCGCCCAAAATGTTTGCCGTCGGCGGCAAGTCGATCTGGCGTGGATCGGGCTCACCGCTGCCCGGCGGAATCTGCTCGCCGGGAACGATCGTTGGCACATCCGAAGTATCGGGCGGTGAGGCGATGCCCGGTGCAATCTCTTCGGCCGCGCCGCCCGGAATCTTAGGTGCCGGCAACTCCATCGCTGGGGGATCGCTCAGCGGACTCGGGATGCCACGCTCCGATGCGTCTTCGACTTCTTCCATTGAAGGCGGCGATTCGACGCCCGGTTCCGTTTCTAGATCGTCGTCAAACGGATTGTCGAGCCCGAGCGCGTCGTCACCGGCGGCATCCGCGTCGTGGGACTCACCATCAGGACTCGGCAGAATGACCGGTGGTTCGATCGGCTCCGTCGGTACTTCGGGCATCGGCCCATAGGAGTCGATTTCAGGCGACTCCGAGGGCGCGCAATTCTCGCGAGCCCGACGCAACTCATCTCGAAGCACGCGGTTTTGGTAATCGGCGTCGTAGAGCTGGTCCTCCAGCACGCGGATTTCGTTTGCCATCTTCGCGCGGTACGCGTCTCGCTGCGCTGCGCCTCGGCATCCGCCCAGCAACGGCACAACCGCCAGCAAAATAACCATCGGACTCCAGGCTTGGCTTGCAGCAGCATTGCTGTCAATGAAACAGCAGCACCATCGGGCGAGCCCCGCGGCGTTAGGTTTCGTCAGGGAGTTGCTTTGACGCGCCAAGATGAAGTTTCGGCCCGAGTTTGCTCAAGTCAGTTCGCCGCCCAGCCGACAATGCGCGGCCTTGCTTCGATTAGCACGCCGCAGCGAATCGGGTCAAGCCCGGCCGACCGTCGGCAATCTTTGCGGGTTACGAAGACCCTGACGATTTTTCCGAATTTGACGGTTTTGCCTTCAGGGCCGACTTCGCTCACGACGATACGCCACCTGACACCGTTGTGTCGCAGATGACGCGGCACGCTGACACCCG
>JBCBLJ010000516.1:0-6117 GCA_038520195.1 Planctomycetota bacterium | reverse complement strand
CCTCGAGGACTACTTTGGACACTTCGGCTCTCTGCTGGAGTCGCCACGCCGGGTGGCCGAGATCGCATTTGAGGATTTTCGGTCGCGAAGCGCAAACGGTCACACCATCGCCGCATCACGATGGAGTGGGCTACCGGGTATCACCGAACAATCCTGGTTTCGGCAACTCGCCTCCGAGACTCGATTCGCGAGACGCGACCGGCAGGCCGTCGAAGCCGACGATGTGTTCGAGCTCGCTCTATCGGATGCTGGTTTCCGCCTCGTGGAGCAGATCGGCAGCGGCAATTTCAGTCACGTCTATTTGGCCACTCAGCAGAGTCTTAGCGATCGCTTCGTGGTGCTCAAGATCGTCGCCGAGCCGATGACCGAGCCCGAAAGCATGGCGATGTTACAACACACGAACATCGTCCCGATTTATTCGTTCCACCAGATCCAGTCACGAAGCGTGATTTGCATGCCCTATGCGGGGCGAGTCACGCTTGCCGACTTTCTTCAAACCCGGCAGACCGACTCCACACGCGCCGGCGAGAGTCTCGTGATGACCGTGAAGGCGAGCCTCGGTGATACCGAGGTCGTCGATCCACAACCCGACACTGTGCCGTCGCCTCTGATGCCCGCCGCCGACGAACATGCGGGCGTGGGAATCCTCGACAAATTCGAAGGCCTGGACTGCGGCGAACTGGCGACTTGGATCTTCCAGCGTCTCGCCGGGGCGCTCGCCCATTCACATGCCCGCGGCGTCTTGCACAACGACCTCAAGCCGAGCAACGTCCTGATCCGCAACGACGGTGAACCAGCACTGCTGGATTTCAATCTCGCACACGCGCTCTCCGGACAAACCCCGCGCCGCGTGGGCGGAACCTTGCCGTATATGGCGCCGGAAACCTATCAAGCGATGATGGGCCTACACGATCAATCGCGACCGCATTCGGACATCTATAGCCTCGGCGTGATGATGTACGAGTTCGTCACCGGTCGACTCCCGTATGCGAAACCAACGTCCATCGCCGACATCGATCTCCAAGCCGCCGTCGATCAGCGTCGGGTGCCGCTCTCATGGGAGACTCGCGACAACGTCTCACCGGGCTTGAAATCGATCATTGAACGATGCCTCGCATTCAACCCCGAACAGCGTTATTCACTGGCCGAACAGCTTCAATCGGACCTGCAAGCCGAGTACCAGAACCGGTCATTGACCCACGCGAGTGAGCCGGCCCGGTATCGAGTGCAGAAGTGGACCCGACGGCATCCGCGCGGAATGACCGGTTCGATCGTCGGCTTGTGTTTACTTGCCGTGCTGATCCCACTCGGATTTATCGCCGCTGCCTTTCGCTCCGAAGCGAACAAACTCGCCTCGCAAAATGACTTTGCGACCTTTTCGAAGGAATCGGCTGAAGCGCTCACGAAGTTGATGGCGGATCCTCGACGTGAGCGAGACGCCAATATCAAACTCGCGATGAAACCGCTGGATGATTTCGGAGTGTTGGCACCGGGAGGGATCGAACACCTACTCTCGCATTGCGAGCCGGAGGAACGTCAACGGGCCTCGGAAACGATCCAGCGACACATTGCCCACCTCGGCTTTCTCGAGGTCAACCGGCTCACAAGGCTGAAAGCCAGAGATGAACTCGACAACGCAGGTTTTGGTCGACTCGACACTCTCATCGACTACGCCAGCTACTTCGAAGACATGGGTCAACGCGCGCGTTTGTTCTTGCGCGCGAAGCGGGCAGAGCTCGCCGATCAAACCGAAGAGTCTTTGGCGCTCACCAATCAGGCGGAAGCCTCTCTCGCGACGACCGACTCGGAAGACTACCTCGAAGCGGTGCGTTTGATGGCGCGGCGTGACCACGAGGGTGCCATCACGTTGCTCAACTCGCTCGCCGACCGAAACACCGTCCCGTCAGCGTTGCGTTGGACCATGATCGGGCTTTCCCAGTACAACGATGGGCAACACGAAGATGCAATCTTGTCGCTCACCCAATCCATCGAGCGCGCGAAGAACTCACCAACGCTGTACATCTTACGCGGGCTGAGCTTGATGAAGGCAAGCCAGGGCGTGCGAGCCAAGACCGACTTTCGCAAGGCAATTGAACTCGAGCCCACCAATTTCCGCGCTTGGATCTCACTGGGAATCTTGACGGAAGGAAGAGATGAGTACGCGGAGTCATTGGAGACGCTCTCAAAAGCACTGGAACTATCCCCAAAGAACATCCACGCACTCTTGGGGCGTGCGCGCGTCTACCGTGCACTAGGAAAACCCTTTCTCGCGAATGTGGACTTTGATGCCGCGATGTCGTCCGACACGTATGACTCGTCATCGTTGGCGATCCGTGCACAAGCTCGTTCCCTCACGGATCCGGAAGCGGCCCTCGATGACCTCGAAATCGCACTCAGGCTAGAGCCGGGAAGCATCACGGTCCAAATGCAGATCGCTCGACTACTGGGCCTGCGCTTGAAGCGGTACGACGAATCGATCGCAATGTACGACAAGGTGCTTGAGGTTCAACCGAACAATGAACTCGCTCTGATTGATCGAGCTGTCTTGCTTGCCTACCAAGGAGAATTCGACGCCGCGATCCAAGGAGTCCGAGCGGCGATGAGACGTGGCTCGGCAAGGACCAAGTACCAAGCAGCCTGCATTTACGCATTGATGCCTGGCGTCCAGCAACATCGGCGAGCGATCTCTTTTCTCGCCGGCGCGATTCTCGACGGTTACAAGCTGCGTGAAGACAAGACACTGGATTCCGATCCGGACCTCAAATCACTGCATCAGTATGAAGACTACCAGATCATTTCACGCACTCACGAACTCTTTCGACGGAATCGACGCCGGGGCCAAACCGCTGATCGCGGCAGGGCGTCGCTCCGTCACGTTTCCTTTTCGCAACCATCGGGATTGATCAAAGAATGATTGGCTTGGCCCAAAGGAAAAAGAAGACACTGGAGGTTCAGTCGCTCGAAGATCGCCGTCTGTTGGCCGTGTTCGGAACGGCTTGGCCCAACCCGCGAGACCTCACCGTTAGTTTCCCAGCGGACGGAGTCAGCGCTGGCGGTCAGGAAAACCAGATCAACGCGCTGCTCGATGGCACGTCATCACGAATCGAGTGGCAAGAACTCGCGCTGCGGGCCTATCAGACGTGGTCGATCCACGCGGACATCAACGTCGGACTTCGCAATGACTACAACCTCGACTTCGGGACTCCGGGGCTGACGACAGGCGACCCCCGATTCGGTGAATTCCGTATCGGTGCGATTCCTCAAACGGGTCTCTCCGCCAGCGCCGTGCCCTACCAGGCCGCCGCCGGCACCTACTCGGGCGATCTGTTCCTCAACTCCAACCACAATTTTCAATTCCATGACTGGGCGGGCGGGCAAGGCCCCGAAACAAGTGACCCGGCCAACCGCGATATCTTTAGCCTCTTCCTCCACGAAATCGGCAATACACTCGGTATCGACGACAATGAACTGGAATGGTCCGTGATGTTTGGACAATACACGGTCCCGAAAGGCATTTTGTCCGCGGAAGATATCGATGCCATCCAAGCCATCTACGGTGAGCGCACCGATCCCTACGAAACGGTCGATAACGGCACCGTGCAATTCGCCACCGATGTCCCCGTGCCGCTTGGATTTGATCCAAGTACCGGAGTGCTCTCCACCCGCGGCAGTTTGCTGAACGGCTCCGACGACGATTTCTACAAGATCACGCCACTTGAAGGACAATCATCGGCAACGCTGCGTCTTCGTGCGTCGGGCATCAGCCTCTTGGTCGGTCGGCTCGAGGTCATTGATTCGTCCGGAACAGTTGTCGCGGAGGCGAACGCCGATTCCGTCTTCGACAACGACGTCTCGCTGCAGCTCTCGGGGCTCGATCAATACGATCAGCTTTATGTCCGGGTCGCCGCGAGTGATTCGGAGGACATCTACGGTATCGGTGACTATGAACTCGAACTGGACTACCGGGACGACACCGCCCAAGCCTCCGACCCGGTCGCCGGAGCCCATGACTCGGGGCCCGACACCCTATTCGCAAACTTCGGACTTGTCGACTCGGAAGCGGGACTCGATAACACGATCGAGACCGCAACCTCAGCGGTCCCCGTCTCGGCATCCGCCGAAGACCGCTACGAATTCACGGCTTCGACGTCATCGGCGAGCGACGTCGATTACTTCAGCGTGACGGCGCCAGCCACCGTGCAAGGCCGTCTCGCGATCCACCTCGCGAGCGTCGGCAATGGTTCGGCCGACTACGACGTGCGCGTCGTCGATGCCGATGGACAGCCCGCCGGTACGGCGGGTCGACTTCACGCCGATGGAACGTTTTCGATCGAAGTCGCGCAGCCCGTCGCGAACGAGGAGTATTTCATTCGCGTGAGCGTCGATCCGAACTCGACGGTCGGCGTTGGAAACTATGTTGCGATCGCGGAGTTTGAAGCGCCGCATTCTCAGATGAACCCGTTCGTCTCTGGTGAAGTCGACGCGGACATCGATGAGTACTATCGCTGGACTGCCCTCAAGACTCGCTTGTTCCGCTTCGACCTGTCTGTCTCTGGGGCGTCATCTGAACAGGCCGTTCGCTTGACGGTCTACGACGCGCACACGAAGGAAGTGAAACTCGTTGCGGTCGCTTATTCTGGGATCACTCGTGGTGCATTGGCCTGGTTGGACCAGGGCGACTACATCCTGCGACTCTCAGCGCTGTCGACGGACCAAAGCCCAGTCTTGGGTGCAGACTTTTCGTTGGCGGTCGATGGCGTTTCCGATGACCAGGACGACGACAACTACGATCCGGATGACGAAAACCTGCCTCCGTATCACTACGACGCTGCCAACGATCCCATCGATCCTTACGACTACGACTACGATTACGGCTACAACTATGGCTAGCTTAGCCCCGTTCTAATCGACGCTCTTCGTCGCCTCACTGTTCCAGCCCCGTCCCCTTTGCCCCGTCGTGCGGCTTCTCCGCTCAAGCTGCGCCGATTGAATCTCAAATGATTGAGTTAACGTCTGAACGAATCGACCACTTGTTTGATGCGACCTGCGACCGAGTCCGCAGTTCGGTGCGGCAAACCCGAGAATCCATACTCCACCTTTCGCGGCAACGACTCGCCAAGGATGCACGTGACTCCGAGGCGATTCACGTCCTCGCGGCCTCATCACTGGCTCGTCGCAAACCGTCGGAAAGCTTGCGCATTCTTCGACTCCAAGACGAATCGTTCCTCGAAAATGCGCTCGGCAATCGGCTTGCCGGTTACGCGTGGCTTCTGAAGAATGACCCCGATCAGGCCCACGACTACTTTGATCGTGCCGTCCGTCTTGATCCACATCTAACCGACTGTTGGAACCTGCTCGGCAGGATCGCCGAACGCCGAGAGCAACACGAGGATGCGGCGGCTTACTATCGGCGCGCGCTGGTGTTTGAACACGCCGACGCCGAATCGGCGATCGCGCTTTCCAAACTCCAAGCGAAGCGGCGTCAGGTACGGGACGCGATCCATACGCTCCGGATCTGTCTCCTCCGTGACCAGCGTTCCCCCAAGCTGAACCTGGCGCTCGCACGGCTGCTCGAGCGAAGAGCTGTCGCGCTCTCGAAGCAGCGATACGACAAACGAGCCCATCGATTGCGTGAGGAAACACTCGAGTGTTACCAACGCGTCAACGCGGCCGCGCCAACTTGCAAGACATGGATCGCGCAAGGCTTGGTCGAGCAACGGCTTGACCGAATGGGCGATGCGAAACGATCCTTCGAACGCGCCGTGGCACTTGATCCGCGTTCCTCGATGGCACTGAGTAGTCTCGCGGCCGCCAACGTGGATCTGGGTCAGCTTGAAAAAGCCGCGGAGCAGTTCGAGTCGTCGTTTGCAATCGACCCGACGCGTGGTATCAGCCATTTCCGATACGCCCGCGCAAAAAAGTTCAAAGCGGGAACCGCCACGACTCGGTACCTGGAACAACTCAGGAATCTTCTGGGCTCCCCCAGCCTTCCGCGGCGCCAACGACTTCACCTAAATTTCGCGATCGGAAAAGTCTTGGATGATCTCGGCGAACACGACGAGGCGTGGGCGCATTTTGACGGTGGCAATCGACTCAATCCTGGCCATTCGAGTCGGG
>JBCBLJ010000766.1:0-4065 GCA_038520195.1 Planctomycetota bacterium | reverse complement strand
TAGCTTTGTCTACGAAAACGTTGGCGATCAGGTCGAAGGTGAGCTGATCGTCAGCTTGGAACAGGCCCGAGAGCAATACGATCGGTTCGACTGCGCTGAAATCGACGAGTTGTTGCTTTACGTTGCGCACGGAACGCTGCACATTTGCGGGCTCGACGACCAGACGGAAGAAGATCGCGCGGAAATGCGTCAAGCCGAACAACTGGTTTTGGCGCGTCTAGGAATTGAGATGGGCCACGCGGTGCCTTCGATGAGGGTTGTCGAATGATGGACTCCGTCTGGTTCTGGTTCTTGCTGTCGGCAACCGGTTTTCTGCTAAGCAGCGTCGGTGGTCTGGGCGCGGAGTTGCTCGACTCGTTTACGGGGCGAGCGTTGGAAGCGTTTTGTCGAGTGAAGCGAAATCGGGAACGGTTCGCGTCGGTATTTGACCATCAAGACGCTGCGATACGAGGCAGCGAGTATTTGCGGATGATCGGGACGGGGATGTTCTTGATCAGTGGCACGGCGGCCTTCTTCGTTTCCCGTCTGTCGGAGGACGGTGCCGCGTCGATCGGATCGATGGTGTTCAGCTGGGCCGTTCTGGCGATCGTTGCGATGATGGCAGTGCACGCTTGGTTGCCCGAAGTGGTGACGCGAGTCGCGTCAGCGCCGGTGTTGTACTACACCTGGCCATTTTGGAGATCATTGGCTTCGGCAATGAACCCCTTTTCGATCCCCGGTCTGGTCATCAACACACTGACGCGTCGCCTTTCGGGGCAAGAGGAGAGCGAAGACGAGCCCGAAGAGATTCTCGAGGACGAAATTCGGACGATCGTCGCCGCCGGTACGAACAAAGGTATCTTCGGTCCGGGTGTGAGGGAGATGATTCAGAATGTGATGGAGCTTGATGAGGATACGGTGGGTCACATCATGACCGTGCGCGGCGACATCGACGCCGTTGAGATCGAAGCCGAGTGGCCCGAGGTGATGCGTCAAGTCGAAAGAAGCGGTCGAACAAGACTTCCCGTATTCGAGGGCACATTGGACAACGTCGTCGGAGTGCTGTACGTCAAAGACCTGCTTCCTGAACTGAGTGAAGGGAGTCTTCCAAAGAAGACCCTGCGGCAACTGCTGCGGCACGCTTGGACGGTCCCGGTGGACCGAACGGTCGATTCTCTGCTGCGAGAGTTTTTGCACAGCCGAAGTCACATGGCGATTGTGCTCGATGAGTTCCAGCAAACCGCGGGCGTCGTCACCATTGAAGACGCGCTGGAAGAAATCGTCGGCGAGATTGTCGATGAGTCCGACGAAGAAGAGGAAACCAAATTCGAAGTCATCGACGACCAAACGGTTGTTGTCAGCGGTCGTGTCATGATTGACGATCTCAATGATCGGTTGCACTGGGAGTTGCCCGAGAGCGATGACTACGAAACCGTCGCCGGATTCGTGCTCAGCCATCTCGGGCAAATTCCCGAGACCGGAGCCAAATTCGAAATCGGTGTCGCGACTTTTGAGGTCCTTCACGCGAGTCGGCAGAAGATCGAAACCATGCGCGTCACACACGCTCCTCAGGATCGGCTCGCCGGTTGACCGCCGCGGGCAAGTCGCGTCACGACGTTTTGGACCGCGGCATTCTGGGACGACCGCGTTTTGAGTCCACCGCGACGAAGTCAGCGAACGGCTTCCCGAATTGCACGCTTTTGCCTGTCCAGCAGCCAGTGAATCTGAGCAAAATCGATGAAACACGTTGGCGGGTCATTACCTTTTGCGGTGCGATTTATAGAATTCGGCCAAGTTTCCTGGTCGGGATTTTCGATAGAAACCACACAGTCCGCTGCGCGCCCGCGCGCTTGGTGGACACCTTCCGCGGCACACTGCGGAGAACATGCCGGCCAGGGCCCCCCTCGACGCACGATGATCGGCGGCTAGACGCCAAGAAAGTGGTTCATGACAAACTCAAAAGAAGTGAAATCGGTTCCCGGAATCACGGTGCGACTCGCCGGGGATTCCGGCGACGGGATGCAGCTGTTGGGAACTCAGCTCACCAATACCAGTGCGTTGGCGGGAAATGACGTCGCCACGTTCCCGGACTTTCCGGCCGAGATTCGTGCGCCGCGCGGAACCCGTGCTGGAGTCAGCGGCTTTCAGGTTCAGTTCGCGCAGCAGGAGATTTTTACGCCGGGGGATACGCTCGACGCGCTCGTCGTGATGAACCCTGCGGCGTTGGTCACCAACATTCAGGACCTCCGCAAAGGCGGCATCTTGGTGGCCAATGAAGACGGCTTTACGGCCAAGGACTTCAAACTCGCCAACGTCGAGACGAACCCGCTAGAAGCGACGGTGCTAAACGACACGTACCGGGTCGTGCGGGTTCCGATGACCAAGCTGACTCGCAATGCCGTCTCGGAACATGGACTGAGCCCCAAGATCGCCGACCGTTGCAAAAACTTCTTTGCGATGGGGCTTGTTTATTGGCTCTTTGGCCGCTCGCTCGAGCCGACGCTGCGATTCATCGAGGCCAAGTTCGGTAAAAAGCCCGAAGTGGCCGCGGCGAACGAAGCCGCATTGCGTGCAGGCTGGGCCTACGGGGAAACGACCGAAGAATTCAGCGAGAGCTATCAGGTCGAAGCCGCGGAACTAAAGTCCGGCACGTACCGCAACATCATGGGCAACCAGGCGCTGGCTTGGGGTCTTATCGCGGCGGCCGAGCGGAGCGGGAAAGACCTGTTCTACGGGACGTATCCGATCACGCCTGCCAGTGACATCCTGCACGAACTGACCAAACACAAGCATTTTGGCGTCCGCACATTTCAGGCCGAAGATGAAATCGCCGCGATGTGTGCCACCATCGGAGCCGCCTTCGGGGGCACGATGGGCGTTACCGCGAGTAGCGGACCGGGCATCGCTCTGAAAGCGGAGGCGATGGGATTGGGCATGATGCTCGAACTACCCATGATCGTGATCAATGTTCAGCGAGGTGGCCCCAGCACGGGACTGCCAACCAAGACCGAGCAAAGTGACCTCTTGCAGGCAATGTACGGCCGCAACGGTGAGTCGCCTCTGCCGATCATCGCGCCGCGCTCGCCTGCGGATTGTTTCGATGTGGCGATGGAGGCATGGCGGATCGCTGCAGAGTGCATGATGCCGGTCATGCTGCTTTCGGATGGTTACATCGCCAACGGCAGTGAACCGTGGAAGATTCCAACGATCGATTCACTTCCAAAAATCGCCGTCGAGCATCCGGAGGGGAATGATCCCTCGGAGCCTTTCTTGCCTTATCTGCGGGATGAAAACCTCTCGCGTCCGTGGGCCATTCCCGGCACCGACGGGTTGATGCATCGCGTCGGCGGTCTGGAGAAGGAAAATGAAACCGGAAACGTGAGCTACGATCCGGCCAACCACCAGCTGATGACCGACATCCGCGCGGGCAAGGTGGCGCGGATTGCGGATCGGATACCCGAGCAAGAAGTCTTCGGCGAAGCGGACGGCGATTTGCTCGTCGTTTCTTGGGGCGGCACCTACGGCGCGTGCCACACCGCGGTTCGACGTTGTCGTGAGGCCGGTCATCGCGTGAGCCACGCCCATCTGCGATACCTCAACCCCTTCCCGCGAAACCTCGGCGAATTGTTGTCTTCCTTCGACCGAGTTCTTGTGCCCGAACTGAATACCGGTCAGCTCAGGATGCTGTTGCGTGCAAAGTACCTTGTCGATTGCATCGGCTTCAACAAAGTTCAGGGCAAACCATTTTCGGTGAGCGAGTTAATCGAGCAAATCGAAAGTCACCTCCCGTCAGCGGTCGCCGCCTGATCGTCCCTCCCGAGCATTTGAAACTGAAATGACCCTTCCTGTTCTCAAAGCCGCCGATTTCGCTTCCGATCAAGACGTGCGCTGGTGCCCCGGGTGCGGCGACTATTCGATCTTGGCACAGATGAAAAAGGTGCTTCCCGACTTGGGGGTTCCGCGCGAGAAGATCGTGTTCATCAGCGGCATCGGATGCAGTAGTCGTTTTCCGTACTACATGAACACGTACGGGATGCACAGCATTCATGGCCGTGCGCCGACCTTCGCGACGGGACTAAAGACGAC
>JBCBLJ010000244.1:0-10030 GCA_038520195.1 Planctomycetota bacterium | reverse complement strand
GTCCATCTTGATGACCGCAGAATAGTCTGCCAACTTCCGCTCGACGGCACCTTGCTGACCGTACGTAATACCTCGGTTGAGGAGCGCCTTTGCTTTCTGATCCGCAGGCGCATCGTCCATCTCGATGACCGCAGAATAGTCCGCCAATTCCTGCTCGACCTCGCCTTGCTGGGCGTAAGTGAGACCTCGGTAGAGGAGCGCGTTTGCTTTCTGATCCGCAGACGCATCGTCCATCTTGATGACCGCAGAATAGTCTGCCAACTCCCGCTCGACGTCACCTTGTTGACCGTACGTAATCCCTCGGTTGAGGAGCGCCTTTGCTTTCTGATCCGCAGGCGCATCGTCCATCTCGATGACCGCAGAATAGTCCGCCAATGCCCGCTCGATCTCGCCTCGCTGACCGTAGGTAATACCTCGGTTCACGAGCGACATGGTTTTCTGGCGCGAAGGCGCATCGTCCATCTCGATTAGAGCAGAATAGTCCGCCAATTCCTGCTCGACCTCGCTTTGCTGGGCGTAAGTAAGACCTCGGTTGAGGAGCGCCTTTGCTTTCTGATCCGCAGGCGCATCGGCCATCTCGATGACCGCAGAATAGTCCGCCAATTCCCGCTCGACCTCGCCTTGCTGAGCGTAAGTGAGACCTCGACTCACAAGCGCCGCGGCTTTTTGATCCGAAGGCGCATCGGCCATCTCGATGACGGCCGAGTAGTCCGCCAACTTCCGCTCGACGTCACCCTGTTTCCCAAATGCGAATGCTCGGTTTCTCAGCGCCCTTGCTCTTTGGCCCGCCGATGCTTTGTCCATCGCGATGACCTCGGAGAAGTCCGCCAACGCCCGCTCGACATCACCCTGTTGACCATACGCGAGACCTCGGTTGCTGTGGGCAAACGCGTTAATCTCTGAAGACGCTCCGCGCATCTCAATGACCGCGGAGTAGTCCGCTAAGGCCCGTTTAATTTGGCCTTGCTTCCCAAAGGTGACACCGCGGTTATACAGGGCCTCGGCCCTCTGTTTGACAGGCGCTTCGCACATATTGATGACCGCTGAGAAGTCTTCAGATGCAAGTGCAAACTCGTCTTGCCGACCATATGCCCGCCCTCGTACCAGCAGAGCCGATGCTTGTTCCTCTGCAGAGTCTGTCGTTTCGATCAGTGTCGTGAGCGATTTAATCGAACTCTCGAAGTTTCCTTGCCGCTCATCCAATTCGGCGAGCCTGAACTGAGAGGCTCTTGCTAACGTCTCGTCCGCAAATTGCAGTTCACGAGTCAGGTTTCTTGCCGCATCAAGCTCTCCTCCCTTGATGTTGCTTTCAATCTCCGACATCAGATCGTTGGCGATTGCCGACTCAAAGGTGTTACCCGATTTCAGCGCGACGGCGCAGTACTCTCCGACTCGGCCATCTTCCTTGCCGGAAGAGCCACGTTCGAGCGTTGTCGTTGGAAACCACGCGCGCAGAAACCGCGCGACCAGTCGGAGTGGGCGGCCGCGTTGATTTTTGATTTCCAGACACAGACGCATCAGCGGCTCCGCCATGTCGTAGTAGGATTCTTTCCCACGCTTTTCAGATCGGACGTAGCCCTTGGCTTTCAAGTTGCCAAGCTGCTTCGAACACGTGCGTTCCTCAATGAACGTCTCGCCAGCAATCTCTTTGACTGTCAGCGCGCCGCCCGCATCGCAGAGGCACTGAACCAACTGCTTTTGCTGATCGGGAAGTGACCAAACTCGCTCCTGAAAGTAAGGCGTCATGTCATGGGCAAGACTTTCAAACGCAGCCACAAGATCTTGCAGCGAATCCTTTGTCAGGAACTCGGCGAGCAGAACGTACATGCGGTGATTGCCACCGGCCAGATAGTGCAACGCGCGAATCCTAAACCGACCCTCGTGAGATTGCAGGTAGTTCGCGAGACTCGGCTTCGATTGTTCGATGCTAATTCGGGCAATCAATTCACTTGCCTCATCGACCGAAAGAGGCTCCATGTGCTGGATGTCGAAAAATCCAAAGAACGCTTCTTTACGGTCGGAAACGCCGGCAAACAGTTGTTGCGCTGTCGCCAGCGTGGCAATTTTCCTTGTCTCCTGCAGAAACGCTCGCCACTTCTTCTGTCCCGAATCGCCCAGGCTACGAAACGTTTGATCCATATTCTCCGTGACGAGCAGCAAGTTATGATCGCCCAGTTGCTCCACCAGCGAATGCAGCACCGCAAGAGCGGCATCATCGGGTGGCAAGCCGCGTACCGGGGCCTTGAAGTCGCCGGGGAATTCGTCGGGATATTCCTGAGCCAATTGGCTCGCAATCCCGAACGCCAGATGGATCAATCCAGTAAAGGAATCGTCTTCTCCCAGCCATGCGATTCTCATCGACTGTGTGAGTTCTTCATTTTGCTGAAGCTCCCACACCGCCAAGCTGACAAGGTGCGTCTTCCCGCTACCGCGTGGACCGACCAGCAGGATGTGGTGTTTGTCACCGGTCGTCATGCTCCGCGACAAACGGCCGACGATTTGCTCCAGCAGCTTTTCACGCTGAACAAAGATTCGCTTTAGTAGTTCGGGATCGGTGTTGCTCGGTGTGTAGGCCGAAATGGTGGGACGCCCGCTCATCCTTCCAACCCCTGCGCTGCTTTCCACCAACGTTGGATTAGTGGGAATCGAAAGGAATAGCGTTTCGCTGTGTTACTTTCCAGGTAGTGGTCTAGTGCGAGCGATCGCAACATCTCCACGATGTGATTTCGATCGGTGATCTTGAAAGTCCCTTTCACCGCCGACCACAACTGATCGATCGACTGGGGCTCCTCGATGATGCTCAGATAATCCAGTAATGCTCTTGCTATCTCTTCGTCTCGAATGGTCACCCCGGAGGTGTCTTCGATTGTTCCGCCGTAGTAGGTGCCAAGTCGCTCACGAAAATGCTCCATCTCCCAAGGGTCATGGTCGCTGGTGAGTTGCTGGAGGATGATTTGATCGACCGTCTCGATATCGACGGAACCTTCAAGCTCTCCGAGGCGGGAGCACACCGCCTCGATGTAGAAAGGCACACCGTCCGTCAATGTGACGAGCCTTTCCAGCGTCGCCCGTTCTTGATCTGCTGCGAGCTCGACGGCTTCATCATTCAAGAGCCTCGACGCGAGAGTCACGGCGTCGGGCTGGCTGAGCGCGCGGATCTCGATAAGCGGCATATCGTTGGTTGGCTGGCTCGCGAGTGACCCTTGCTTGAGATCCGCTACGACGTGATGCAAGCCTACGGAACCGGCAAAGACCATCCGCAAGTTTTGGTGCTGCTGACGAATCGAACGCAACGTGTCCAGCAGTGTGAGGGCGAGTGTTTTCTGACCTTCGCTCGCTCCAATTTTTTGAAGCATGTAGGGGAGTTCGTCCATCAACAGCAGGACGGTCTTGTCAGACTGGTGCTCACACACGCCCTCAAGTGCTTTGACGAGCGTTGCTTGCCAACCGATCTTGCTCCCGCTCGTCGGCAATTTGAATACGCCCGCAACTTCGGTTCCGCCGATGGCTCCCCAAAAGCTATCCCACCATCCAAGCGCCTTGGCCGACTTCGACAGCAGAGGCTTCACCCGGTTGATCAGTAATTCAACAAATCGTTCGGGTGAATCGATTCCCTCCAATTCGAGAAACAGCACCTCAAATCCAGGCCTGGGTTCAGCTGCCATCTTGATCATCACCGTGGTCTTGCCGACCCGGCGTTCTGCGGTGAACCGGATGGAACCTCTGTCCAGTTTTTTCCAGATCCTGTTGATCAGGGCATCTCGGCCAACAACATTCTCTGGAGAGACCTGAATCGCCATCAAAAACCCTACAAGCTGCGTTATAACGGACGACATTTCTATCGTACGACGAAATTGTCGTGCGTCAAGGCTGGCGTGCGAGATCGCTTCGAAGTTGTGTGACGACGCACAAAGCCTCATTTTCTCCGCTTTGGTTGCAATCGACCGTTTGGGGATACAATCGCGAAAGCGCTTCAAGCCTTCGTTGCCCTCAGTGACTATCTCGCCCCGCTTCGGTGGAATCGTGCGGTGCTATCTGCATTGGTGCCGTTTGAGTTTCTCAGCCAAGATGCGAGGATGAATTGACGTGCGATTCTGTTTGGCCTCCCTGACGATCTTGCTTGGTGCCGTCGGAGCCGGTGCTGTCGGTCCGTCTGATTCGCGATCTGAATTAACCGGTGAACTCACGTCGGGCGAGTACGACGTCGAGCAGTCCTGGTCGCAGGAACGGAACTTCCGCCGGCCCTATTTCGTCAACGTCCCGCGGTCGCAGGGCCTTGCGAAGAAGCTTCCCGTGCTTGTCTTCCTGCACGGCAACGGAGGCAATGCGAAGAACGCGATGCGCGGTTGGTTGCGAAACCGAAAACAAATCACCTCGCAATTCATCACGGTCTTCGCGCAAGGTTACCGTGAAAGCTGGAACATCGTCTCGGAACGCTCCAAGGCAAATGACCTTGAGTTCATCGAGTCGATCGTTCGCGACATCGCGAGGTACGACAATGTGGACGCAAATGGCTTCACGGTGATGGGTTCGTCAAACGGGGCCGCACTGGTGAACCAATTGGCCATCGAATCGAGACTCCCCCAGATTCGCAACTACATCAGCGGCGTCAGCCCTTTGAACGTTTGGCAGCACGACGGGAAACAGTTCAAAGCAAAGGGCGATGACAATAACTATCGCAACGCGATCTTGCCGATGAGTGGGAAACGCTTGCTGAATATCTCCGGGACCGAAGACAGGCTTGTGCCCTACAACGGTGGTCCGTCTCGAGCGATCCCCGCCAAAGACGGAAAGCTGGCGTTTGTAAGCGCCGAACGCTCGACGTACCTTTGGGCGCAAGTGATGGGCTTCCCGGGCAAGCAACTCGCCTCCCCGACGAGACGCGAAGGCAAGGTTGAATTCTTTAGCTACCTGGACGGCGATGTGGTTCACTGTAAGGTCAACGGCGCTGGGCACGGCGCCACGCATGAAATCAGCGAGCAGATTCTGCTGAACTTCCTGCAAGGCAAACGCTCCGATCCGAGACCCGTCAAAGAGTTGGATGCGAAGCCGAACGACCGTCAATCCAAGACAGATGGCTTTCCGGACTCGGCATTCCAGTATGCCGAAATGGTCGAGCCTGACCTGGCCATCCCACTGCGGATCGACTTGGACAAAGCAATTGAAATACCGCTGTATGTCGACGGGGTTCAGACGTGGGGAAATCTGGGCCGGATTCCGACAACCCCACCTATCTCGGCAAGGACACTGTCTCTGGATCAAGGCTGCAACGTTACGAAGGCCGAACCGCTGACGGGCGACCTCTCGACGACGTGCTCTGGATTGCCTTTGCCCGCAACTCCAGCCGCGATCACCGTCGCGTCGTCGGATCGGTTCAGATGATCGGCTACAACCGAAACAGCGGTGCAACGGCGTTCTTTGAGAGCAGCGATCAGACCGCCCCGTGGGTCACGGTTTCAAATGCGGTCGATCATCTTGGCGGGAGCGCGTAGCGAAAGAGTGTTGTTCCGTTGGAGGGGACGATCAAAAGTTCGTTGCCGCGGAGGTGCGGCTGAAACGTGTCGTTCGGCAAGTCCAGCTTCGATGCTTGCAGGAGTTCGCCGCTTGAGTTCTAGATCACGGCGTGGCTTTCACCGCCCACGACGACAAGGTCGCCGTCAAACGTGAGACGAGGGAAGGAACCGACCATCCCAGCAATGGCGATGGTGCGAATCGGATCGCCGTTCGCCTCGAAGAGACTCACGGCCCCGAAATGAAGAATCGCGAACGATCCGTTCGGGGCGAAACTGGCCCTCACTGGCCGAATCAACCACTTTCCGTCGGGGCGTCGTGTAATTTCGCGAATCACCTCGTTGCGTGAATCAAGAAAGACTGCAGTCTCATACGTCAGTGCAAGTTTCCGGTCGGTACCGGGTTGATAGTGCACCGAATCAGTGTCCAGCCGCAGCTTGAGCGACCGAGCCTGTTCACCAGCACCAGAAAACTGAACAAACCTGCCCGAGCTGCTGATATCGTCCACACAGAGCAAGACTTCGCCGGAGTCGTTGACGGACAGCGACGCGTCGTACAACTCGTGTCGAAAATCTGCTGGATCGATGACGCAGACGCCTTTGGGTTTACCGGACGAATCGAAAACGTGCACGCTGGCACTTCGCGAATCGACGAAGTACAGCTGACCGTTGGGGCCGAGGGCACTCCCGGCGATGTTTGCCAACGCGCCGCTTTCCGGTGACGTCCCTAGCGTGCGATCCACCACTCCGTTTTGATCCAACCTGAAGATCGCGCTGCCATCGGTGGCCCACAGTCTTCCGTCGGGTGCAATGGCGTAGTACGACTCATCGAGTTGGCGGCCGCTGGGAAGCTTCGGCGTGAAACCGCGCTGCTCTCGCCCTTGACGATCCGCAACGACGTACGCCGGTGAACCGTCGAAGTCGTAGATCAGCCATCCGTCGTCAAGGGCGCGGATCCCAGAAAGGTAATTCGGTCTTCGTCCCCATCTCTGCTTGAGGTCAATCTTGCGGACGAAGCCGCCGTCGCGGTCGAAGACCTGAATTGTATTGCGGATATTGTCGAGCACCGCGACTTGGTCGTCGGCCGTGACAGCGATGTCCTCCGGACTAAACAATTCGGCGTCCCCTTCACCTGACCCGGATTCGATCTCCCAGATCTGACGGCCACTCCCGTCGAACGCACAGAGACTCTCGGTCAACGTGTACTTGTAACGCATCCTCGCGAGCGCAACAAAACCGTCGTCGGAGAAACGGACCAATCGTTCGACCGGAGGCGAATCAAAGCCCGCGATCGGGGACAGTGTTTGTTTGGCCGCGTCGAGCCACCAACCGCGAGCTTTCTTTTCGGGCCCAAACTCCGCCTGTGTTAGCAGAAACCGATCGCCCGAAATCCAGCTGCAAGATGTCCCACTTGTGTTCGAGTCGGCCTCGATATTCAACGGAATCTCACGGATCAAGTCTCCGCCGCTGTCGACCAAGACAAACGCATCGGGTTCGGAAGTTTGCCCACGAATGAACGCTATCCGACCACGATCATCAAAGGTGAAATCCACAAGGCCTCGTATCGGCGATTTGCGACTTTGCGTTACGAGTTGGATTTGTCCAAGGGACTGGAGGGGCGACAACGTGATCTCTTTAGCGACGGACTTTGACGTGCCACGGCGGAGGTACGCTTCGACTTCAAGTGGGCTCCGTTCGATCTGCTCGACGTTCCACTCTCCGTCACGGTCGCTGATGCGATAGGTAACTCGCTCGGACTTCGACGCCTCATAGATCTCGAATTTCGCTTTGCCGTCGGCTTGCAAAATCACGCTGTGTTCCCGCACATGATCCCTCAGTCGATCCTGAGCTTGCTCATCGCCGTGGATGATGTAGTCGCGCGGCAGCACGCGCTCCCACACGGGATCCATGTTCTCGTCCACGAGCGCGAAATGAGCTCCGATGAGGTAGTTTTCCCGGCCTTGCGGGTCACCATGCTGAAATCGCCACCAACGCAAGAGAGTCAGTGGCGTTCCCTCAATTAGCTTCGCCTCAACGAGTGCGCGGACATGTTCCGCATCCGCCATTCGTTCGCGCGGCCGAAGACGCTGTAGCGACTTCCCTGTCGACAGTTCGTATATCCACCACGACTCGCTTTGGCGGTTGATGTCGGGATCACCGATTCGAAAGATCACCCGATCGTTCGCTTGATCGAGAAGCAGACCGCGACCGATCGGATTTGGGTATTGATGCAAGAACTCACTGGGACTCCGTTCCGTCGCTTCGTTGAGCCGCGGCTTCCCACTTGAATCGAGAATCACCACACGAAAATCACCGGACCCATCCCCTGAGTCAAATCCTTCAACACCATGACTGTAGGCGAAGCCGACGACCTCCCCTGAGTCCGTCACTTCAACGCGAACAAGTGTGTAGGGAAGCGCCGACGCCCAAACACGTTCGCCGTCCCGAGTCATCTCGTAAGAAGCTCCGCCGCAACCGTGTCGGTCGGTTGGGTCGATGTGAAGTTGAAAGTCCTTGGAACGAGACGAGTAAGTTACTGGCTTCAAAACCACCGCGTCGAGAAACTGCGCTGGAGATGCGACGACCGATTCAGGCTGCGGCCTTTCCTTTACCCAGAGGGTGCCAACGACAAAGGCGGCAACCACACTGACCAGAGCAAGCACGCGAGTCCGACTCATGACATCTTCCAAAGACTGCGGGGGTCAGGTGAAGCAACGCCCCGCATTCTACCCTTCCGGCCATCTCACTGCGATTCAGACCGAGATGCGCGAGCCAGATCACACGTCGCCGACTTCAAGGGAATTGTTCCCAGAAGTGGACGCCGGGAATGAGTGATTCCCGGCGCCCTTCGCTTCTAAGTTTCAACGTGGCAAGACGCTGAGCGGCACTTCGCTTCGCTGGTCGACGTCGCCGTAGTGAAGCTTCATCGCCAAACGGCCACAGCGTTCTTGGAACTGGGCCGGCGTGTCACCGGCACCGGCATTGCAAATGTCCTCGATCCAGTGTGGCCAATGATCAAGGATCCTCTCGGCCAACTTACGGCGACCTTCATCGGACAGCTCGCTCATCGAAACGACGCGGTCGATCCGTCCCGGTCGCGACCCGATCGTCCCGGGCTGACCGATGGCCGGGTCGATCTTGTCCAGGTGATTCGTGCTGACCATGACCAGTAGGCCATCGGCACGTTGCACCCCGTCAAGGCAGTTGAGCAAACAGTCGAACGTCAACGCCGGGCCTTGCTTGACCGCGACGTTGTTTCGACCGTGGAACACCGCGTCGATGTCTTCGATCAACGCCATGCAAGGCACCTCCGAAAGCATCTGATTCCAAGCCCTCATTAGCTCATCATTCTTGAGCGTCGCGAGATCATAGACGAAGATCGGGAGATCCTGATCTTCGGCGATCGCCCGTGCCAGTGCCGTCTTTCCCGTTCCCGGTGGACCGTGCAGCAGGTAGCCGCGTCGCCAAGGCAGTCCACGCTCGCGGTGCCAAGCTTCGGTCTCGCGCCAACGCGTGACTTCCTCGACCAGTTCCTTCGCTTCGCCGTCGAGCGAAAGCCGGGCGACCGCGTTGGTCCCCTCGACGTCCGATCCAAGATCGCAAAAGCCGAGTCCGAGCGGTCGATGATTGAGACAGGCTCGAATGTCGGACTGGCTCGTCGGTGAGCTACCGCCGCCACTGACTTCCGGGGCCATCTGCATGACCGAGTTTCCGGCTGTTCCATGGACGTAGCGGATCGAGTGTCGACGTCCACCGGTGCTCTCGTAATCCCGAGTTTGTTCGTTATAGAAGTTGGTCGCATCCAAAACAAATTTGTCGGGATCCATCATGCCACGCGCGAAGACGACGCTAATCGTCTGATAGTCGTAGTCGGCCGCTTGCAAACCGGTTTCCATGTCACCGAGTTTCTCGTCGCTCTTGGCCACCCAAATCGGCAACCAGCGGCGCCAATAGAGGCGTCCCGACGGCGGAACGATCTCCATCGAAACCAGCTGCACACGCTTCGTCGGACGAACGAAGAGCTTCCAGCCGACGTAAGCGCGCGGACCGAAATTGGACGCGACGTAGTGATGCTTCAAGTAGAGCAACACCGCGTCGGCCTGGTAGCCGCTGACGGTCAACTTGATGACCACACGACCTGCAATCTGACTGTAGAGGCTTTTGACGTGCCCCCAGCCCGCAGCCAACAGCGTGAGCGCGGCGGCGGACCCGGCGAACATCCAACCAGTGAAATACTCGTTCAAGCGAAAATCCCCAAAGAGTAACCAAGCGGATCCGAATGGATCCTCCACGTGGGAGACACTATCCCACCGGATGTTTGAGACACCCGCGAGTTCTACGGGTTCCCAAAAACATTGGTTTTGCGAGAAGTCAATGCAAAGTACGCGTTGCGTGATTTCGTGGCGAATCAAAAGATCAAACACTACGATGACGGTCTCTCACCTAGTGCCGCGGGAATTAAATAACCCTGCTTAGAAAAACGGTAACCCGACGGGTGAGCGAGGGATTCCAGCCTTTCC
>JBCBLJ010000518.1:0-6098 GCA_038520195.1 Planctomycetota bacterium | reverse complement strand
GCTTTGACGGCATCCGCATCGACACCGGGGACGATCGCGATTCGGGCGGCCTCGTACGCGGCGATCTTGAGCGATTGCCGAAGGTACAGCATGCGGCAAGTTTCGAATTCGCGCTCAGCCTGCCGCTGTTTCTGGCGATCGGCTTCGGCACACTCGAAACTTGCCGCATGCTGTACCTTCGGCAATCGCTCAAGATCGCCGCGTACGAGGCCGCCCGAATCGCGATCGTCCCCGGTGTCGATGCGGATGCCGTCAAAGCTCAATCAGATCTGATCCTCAACGGCCGCAACATTTCGTCGTACAACTTTTCGTGCCAACCCGCCGACCCGAACACCGCAAGCCTCGGTGAGGTGATCACGGTGACGGTCAGCGTCGACGCGGCTGACTATGCGATTATCGGTGGTTGGTTCTATCAGGGTGAGGAAGTGACCCAATCCGTCTCCATCATGGCGGAGTACTAGAATGCGGCGCAGAATCAACCCCTTGCCTCGTCGCGGCGCCGCGCTGGTGATGCTCGTGCTGCTATTGCCCGTCGTCCTAGCCATCGCGGCGTTCGTCATCAACGCCGTCTACATGGAACTCGCCCGCACCGAGTTACAAGTCTCAACCGATATCGCGACGCGCGCGGCGGGAAGAATGCTGGCCGTGACGGGCGATGAGCAGCAAGCGATTGACGCGGCAAATCAAATGTTGGGGCTCAATCCGTACGCGAACACCACGATTTCCGTCAACGAGATGGACATCGTGTTTGGCTCTTCCGTGCGCGATCAATCCTCCGAACGTTATCTGTTTACTCCCGATAGCGAGAACATCAATGCGGTGAGCCTGCGGTCATTCGGCATTCAAGACGTGCCGATGATCTTCCCCACGTTCGGAGTGCCGATGGAGTTTCGCCCGGTCAAACAGGCGATTAGCACGCAAGTCGAACTCGATGTCGCGGTGGTTCTGGATCGATCAGGTTCGATGGCCAGCCCTCTCTCGACGGCGACTGCCTCGACGGGCTGGAGCTCGGGTGATCCGGCGCCCGCGAACTCGCGGTGGGTCGAAGCCGTCGCCGCCGTGCAAGGTTTCATCGCGATCATGGATGAGTCGATCCACGACGAGCACATGTCGTTGACGACGTATGCGACGAGCGCAAAGAAGGACGTGTCGCTGACCAACAGTTATTCGAGCATCTTGGCCGGCATGGATGCCTACACGCAGGAATTTGACGGGGGATCCACCAATATCGGCGACGGACTCGTCGAAGGCGGCAAGTCGCTTAGCAAAGGAGGCGCAAGACCCTGGGCGTCCCGCGTCTTGATCCTGCTGAGCGACGGCAGCCATACGAGCGGGACCGATCCGATCGCTGCAGCTCAAGCACTTGCGAACGACAAGGTGATGATCTACACGATCTCCTTCTCCGATGAAGCCGACCACGCACTCTTGTCCGAGATCGCCAAGATTGGGACCGGGAGCCATTACCACACCTCCAACAGTGGTGAGCTTTCCGACGTCTTCCGTGAACTGGCCCGTTCGCTCCCGACGTTAATCACTTATTGAGGTTGGTTGCATGAAGTCACGTCGCAAGGGCGCCACACTGGTCGAATTCGCGGTGGTGTTACCGATCATCTTCGTGCTGTTCTTTTCGATCGTCTCGGTCTCGCGCGTGCTGCTCTTGCAACACACCGCAGATACCGCGGCTTACGAGGCGGCGCGTGCCGCGATGGTGCCCGGCGCGACCTCGACGGAAGCCATTCTCGAGGCCCAAAATCTGCTCGACGCGGCGGACATCAACAGTGCCTCCATCGTCGTCGATCCATCGTCGATTACCCAAGAAACCGCGTTCGTAACTGTCACCGTCGAGATTCCGGTGGAGCAGAATAGCTGGGTGCTCCCCGATCAATTCTCCAGTCACGTCCTGACGAGCAACGTGACTCTGCTAACGGAGCGCTCGCCGATCGTTCGGATTACCGAAATGCCGAAGATCAAACTCAAGAAGGACAACACGAACGAGAAAGACGATTGAGAACGGTCTGCTCGCCCCCATGCTGATTCCCTAAGCAATCACATCATGGATCACTTTGGCGGGAAGGACTCCGGTCAACTTTTGGTCCAAGCCTTGGAAGGGATAGTGCAGTGTCTCGTGATCAAATCCAAGTAGACGCAGCATGGTTGCATGGAAATCTCTTAGGTCGACCGGGTTGGTCGCCGCGGAATAGCCCACGGCATCGGTTTCGCCGTATGTGATCCCCGGTTTTACTCCGCCGCCCGCCATCCAAAGTGTGAATGCGGAGGGGCAATGATCACGACCAACGAACGCCATTTCCGTACCGCCACGGTTCTCACGCATCGGAGTGCGCCCGAATTCACCACTCCAAACCACCAGCGTGCTCTCCAGCATGCCCCGTTGTTTGAGATCCGAGAGCAACGCGCTGATTGGCTGATCGACTTGTTTGCACTTGTCTCGGAACCCCGCGTTGAGCGCCTCGTTCTTGGCCGAGCCGTGTGAATCCCAACCCCAATCGAAGAGTTGGATAAAGCGGACGCCTTGTTCGGCCAACCGTCGAGCGAGCAAGCAGTTGTTGGCGAATGATTCCTTGCCGGGCTGCGCCCCATAAGCATCGAGCATCGTCTGCGACTCCTGGCGAATGTCCATCACTTCGGGCACCGCCGTTTGCATCCGGAAGGCCATCTCGTACTGGGCGATGCGCGTCAGCGTTTCGGGATCACCGAATTGACGAAACGACTTTTCATTCAAACGACCGATCGCATCCAACATCGCGCGACGTGTGTCTCGGGTGGTGTTCTTGGGGTCGGAAATGTTGAGCACCGGATCTCCCGAACTTCGACATTGAACTCCCTGATACACCGACGGCAAAAAGCCTCCACTCCAAAGTGCCTTGCCGACTCGCGGTAAGCGTCCGCCGGAAAGCAGGACCATGAAGCCCGGCAAATCCTCGTTCTCGGTCCCCAGCCCCCAAGTCACCCACGAACCAATGGAAGGATTGCCGATCCGTGGCTGACCCGTGTGCACCATCAGTTGGGCGGGCCCATGATTGAACTGTTCCGTTCGCATGGTCTTGATGAAGCACACGTCATCGACATGTTTCGAAAACTGTGGCAACCGGTCGGAGACCCATGCGCCACTGTCACCGTGCTGAGCGAAGGGATATTGCGGGCCCAGCATTTTGGGAGTTCCTTGGATGAAGGCGAATCGCTTGCCGTCTAGAAACTCTTGCGGACAGTCTTGCCCGTCGAGCCGCTTGAGATCCGGTTTGTAATCGAACAGCTCAAGCTGGCTGGGTGCCCCGATCATGTGCAAAAAGATGACGCGTTTCGCCTTGGCAGGAAGCGGGGGCTCCAGTCGACTCAGGGGATTGTCCGCGTCGTGAGCCGGTCTGTTGGATTCAGCGGCGAACAGTTGGCCGCCGCGTCCGGCACCGCCGGTGCCCAACCAAAGTGCGCCCAACCCAGTGGTGCAACCACGTAGAAACTGTCGCCTCGTGTCCGCTTGGAGTGATAGGCGTTGATAGTCGTCGGCAAGTGAATGTCGTTTCATGGGACTACTTGGTGAGGACTTCATCGAGATTGAGCAGCACACTCGCGATCGACGTGAACTGCTGCGGTTCGTCAAGGTCTTGGAGTGATTCCAACAACGTCTTCAGATCATCCAGCTCGGCGTCAGTTGGCTGACGACTCGTCGCGATCGAAAAACCATTTCGCAAACGCTGATCGGTCGATTCAGAGGACTCGATCATTCGAACCCCAAACGCTTCGGAGCATTCAATGAACGTCTGATCGTTCAGCGTCATCAAGGCTTGAAGCGGTGTGTTGGACCGCAAGCGGCGAGGGGCGCAGAACTCTCGCGATGGCGCATCAAATGCTGCGAACATCGGGAACGGGATACTGCGTTTGGTATACGTGTAGATCGACCGTCGATATCGATTGGGATCATCGGTGCCTGGCGTCGTCCATTTGTCGCCACCGGCGAACGGGCGCCAGACACCGCCCGGGATGGGCGGATGCACGGGCTTACCGTGCATCTTGTCGCTCAGGAGCCCCGAAATCGCGAGAGCCTGGTCACGCACAATTTCCGCCGAAAGACGATGCCGTGGTCCTCGCGCGAGCAATCGATTGGAGGCGTCTGATTCCAAAAGGTCTTTCCGTATCGCGGAACTCTGACGATAAGTGCTGGAGAGTACGATCTCGCGAATCAGCTCTTTCTGACTCCAACCCATCGCCGTGCGGAAGCGAACGGCGAGATCATCGAGCAGGCGCGGATGCGACGGCGGTTCTCCAGAGGAGCCAAAGTCTTCCTCGGTCGCAACGATTCCGGTGCCGAACAGTCGTGCCCAAATCCGATTGACGGTCACCCGCGCCGTGAGCGGATTCTCTCCGCTGACCAACCACTTCGCGAGCGCGAGTCGGTCAGCCTTTCCGTTGTTCCCCTGTAGCGGCGGAAGTGACTGTGGTGTCCCCGCCGTCACCTCAGCGTCTTTGGTCAGAAACAGTCCGCGAGCAAAAACGTGCGTCGGACGCTGCAAGTGTGACACGCGATTCGTCAAGACCGGCACTGCCGTCGAAGCGATTTTTGAACGCCGCTTGCGAAGTTCAGCGAGCGTTTCGCGGTTGCCTCGAAGTTCGTCCGTTTCCAATCGTTGCAAGAGCGTTTCATCACCCGAAACGTCGATCCGCCCACGCTTGATCACCAAAGAGAACGAACCGAGCAGAAAGACTTTCTGTCCCAACTGAAGCCGAAGCTTTGTATTCTTCGCAACATCAACTGGCGTCTTCAGAACGAAGGCGGCCGACCGTGGATAGTGAATCCGGCTGTACGCGGCGAAGCCCCGATTCGATTTTGGATCGAGGGACGCCTGCGGATCGTAAAACGGCTCGGGTTCATCGCAGATCACTCGTGAGAATTCAATCGCCCGCGGTTTCGCTTCGCCGGGCACCAACAGTTCGCCGCGAAGGTGCGAAAGCACGAATCCCCATTCGGAGTCCGGAAGAGCAGCGACGGGATCTTTCGGCATCGCGGTCAGTCGAATCGCGGTTAACTTCTGAATGTCGCTTGGAAGCGGCGTCTCGACGGTGACCACAAGGTTCTTCGTAATCGTGTCGACGGTCACAAACTCGTCATGGTCGCCCTTTGCTTCAACCGCGACTTCGGTGGCGTTGTTGCTCGACACACTGAAACCCGTCAGCGGTTTCCAATACGACGGTTCCATGAGTGCTTCGAACTCAGCTCGCCAGGTCTCTTCGCGCAGCGATTTGATTTCTGCATCTAGCTCCGATGCCCGATCGTAGTCCTTGCTGTCGAGAGGGGCCTGCACCACAGGCCAATCCTCGTTTAGGTCGGTGTCCGCGGTGTTGTTGAAGAATGCCGCGAAACGATAGTACTCGTCGTGTTGAAACGGGTCATAGGGATGGCTGTGACATTGGACGCAACCGAAAGTCACGCCTTGCCATGTTTGCCATGTGGTGTTGACTCGATCCAAGACTGCCATGACGCGGAATTCTTCATCATCGGTCCCGCCCTCCTCGCACGTTTGTGTGTTGCGGTGCGCGGCTGTCGCGATCAGGTCCTCGATGGTGCGGTCCTTGAGCAGATCTCCCGCGATCTGCTTGATCGTGAATTGATCAAAGGGGAGATCGGCGTTGAGCGCATCAATGACCCAGTCTCGATACTTCCAAATATTGCGTCTCGCATCGAGTCCGAGTCCTTTGGAGTCCGCGTAGCGTATTTGGTCAAGCCAAACGCTGGCCCAACGCTCCCCAAACGAAGCACGTGCCAACAATTCATCGACTGTTTCCTGATATCCGGCTTCGCCGTAGCGGTGGATGCGGCCAAGAAAGTCTCTTCGTTCCTTCGGCGTTGGCGGCAGTCCGGTCAAGTCCAACATCACACGCCGCAGCCAGCGCGCTGGTTGCTCCTCTTTCGCCGGTTCGATTCCCACTTCGTCGAGTCGGGCGATGACAAATCGATCGAGAGGTTGTCGGCACCAATCCGAATTGTTCGACTCGGGAGCCGACTGGGCGACCGGGTTCTCGTACGCCCAATGCTCACTCCATCGGGCACCCTGGCGTATCCAACGACGAAGCAATTCGACTTCCTC
>JBCBLJ010000235.1:0-10249 GCA_038520195.1 Planctomycetota bacterium | reverse complement strand
GAAGCGTTGCGTTCGGATAGAGTTCCTTGAGCGTCGGGTCAATGTCGGCTGCAGGTGTGTCGAGCGTGCATTTACCTTCGGCGATCAACAAGCCGAGCGCGGTGCTGGTGAACGACTTGCTGCACGACCAGATATTGTGGACTCGCGAGCTATGCTCACCGTTGAACAGCGTCTTGCCGTCCTTCACGATAATGAGTTCGTCGACACCGTCCTCTTTACAGTGCGAACGGAGGTAAGCGATGGCGTCCTCCAGTGTCGCGCGATTTTCAGTGGCATCCAATTCGTGATTCGTCGCTTGTTCAATGGTGCCTTTCTGAGTTCCTTCGGGGCGATACTTGCGGTCGCGGGTTAGCAGAAACTGATCGAACGCGAATCCGTCCTCGCGCATTGAGAATTGAACTGTGTGGACTCCTGCTTCCTTCACGTCGAGGTAGGTTTTCGGAGGAACGCCGACGCGGTGTTGCGTTCCGCGTGCGCAACCCCAAGTCCACATATTTTTGCCCGTGCTCCATTGCACCCACTGTCCCTGATCACCATCGAGCCCTACATGCACGCTATTGTCTTCAGTGCCAGTCGAGAAGGCTCGAACCCAGACGTAGTAGCGTCCAGGCTTTTTGAATTCCACACGATACGAAAGTACTGCGAGCTTCGACGGTTCATCCGACAGGCTTTCGCCAAGTATCGGCACGTCATCGTGAGATCGCTGTGTATCCGGGAGGATCCGGAGGAAGCGACGGTTGCTGGCCCGCACGGCTGCCGACAGGATCCCTCGCGTCCAAGTCGTCGCGTTGCCGGCTCCTCGTAGCTTCGGGATTGGACCGGACTTTTTGTGTTCGTACCAGCGACGTTTATTGTCGAGCGTTTGCGACTCGTAGTGTTCTGCCTCGACCACGATGCGATCGCCAAATTCGGTAAAGATCGGCTCGGTCCTGCGTACGAGACAGACCCAATCCTTGTTGGCAATTCTCGCGTCTCGGTCGAGAGTCGGTCGGCCCGCAGCGGGTTCTGTCGCGCTCTTACTCGGCGGTTCACCGATTTCTACTTGCCCTGGTCCCCACACTGTCTTGACGCTGCCGGTTTGAAGCTCGCCGCCATTTTTGGGGTCGAACCAACGCACGGAAAACGGCCCACGGTGCTCTGCGAGCTTCAACCGCGTGTTCCCGCCGTTGAACAAGTAGATGCAATAGACTTCTCCTGGTTTCGCTAGGCAGTAGTCCGCATACGCCAGCGCAAGATGATCGGCCGCCTGCATCTGTTCGAACGGAAGATACTTCTGGAAGAAATCGACTGCGTGTTTCGACTGCTTCAACATGCTCTCTCGCGGTCGCCAGGTCTCGGCCGACAGATCGCTTTGTGGGCTGTTGTTCTGCCAGCCGAAATACCATTCGACGCCGGCACCGCCGCCCATCAGATTTCCCCACAGGCCTTTGCTGCGTGGATTAAAGTGATCGGGGTCTTCGGCGTCTGGTAATAGCCCATACTGAGCTCCACCCATTTCGTCTCCGCATACAACCCACGGTTTCCCCGCCGCGCGTGATGCCTCGACGTAACGCTTGGTGTGATAGTGGACATCGTTCCACTGGAAGTCTTGTAACGCGATGCCGTCCAACGCTGACTCGCCGAGATGCGGGTCGAAAGTTTCTTCGATATTCGTTGGTGAATAGTGATCGTTGTGAATCACTATCGGATGGTCGTAAGAGTCGAGCGCACGAATGTAGTCGGCCATCGCTCGCTGTTGCTCAGGCGTTTGCAGGTTCTCTTCGCCCAGGTTCCATACAATTGCTGGATGATGGGCGAATCGAGCAATCATCTCCCTCAGGTAGAGCTTCCGAGTCGGGCCGACTTCGCCACCGTCGAGTAGGTGATCGTTTTCGGTTTCCTGAAGCACAACGTGCAGCTGAATCCCGCGTCGCTGCATGTGTTCGAAGACGATCTCCCACTGCGCCAGCTTGCTTACGTCGAAACGATCATGTTTCCACGGATCGGTCCACGGCCAGACATTGCGACCATCGCCATTGACATTCATTGTCAGAAAGTAGATGGAGTTCACGCCAACACTTGCCAGATAATTCAAGCCGCCGATCAACCCCCGGCCTTTACGATCTTGCCAAGTTGGATCGCTCTCACGCCAGTCCCGAACATGGTCCGAAAAGCGATGTAGGCCTTCGTCGAGGGACGGCAGGTCAATTGGGTTGTGCGGTGCGGGAACCGGATGCTCCTCAAGATCTCGCCAGGTTCCGTCGAAGTCGTGATAGCCGAGCAGCGTTTCCGGACTATCGACTCCGGCCTTCAGGAAGTATCGCTTGGAACCCTCGAATTGCAGGTAGCGTTCGCCCACATAGCGCAAGTGGCCGTGATACCTGAAGTCGTCACCGGTCTTGTCGGTGTCGTCGACGTTGAATTCGCCTGTTGAGTCTTTCAGTGCGATGAGGTTGTTGCCATTCCGCAGTTCCGCCGCGTAGGTCCATCGACCGGTCATTGGGGGAGAAAATCTGGCACGCCATTTGTTGCCGTTGGTCGCGGACGTCTCCGCCGCGTTGCCATCGGCTGCAAAGAAGCCGGGAACTTCATAGCGTCGTGTCGTTTTCGGGTGAACGAACCAAACGGTCATTTGGTAGTTGGTGAACGGGTTGTCCGCCGCGGTCTCGGCGGAGTTCGGTCCGTCGAACGTGAAGGTGATTGTGTGCCATTGGCGTCGTTCGCCGCTGACGTCGGCGAAAGCTGCATCGGTGGCCATCAGGAGCAAGAGAACGAAGGTCAAACGCATGACGGTGTTTGTGGTGATAACCCAAAGAGGGCGCGAAGAGTGGTTGTCGTGATTGGCCTGGGTCGTTCGACCAGTCGATGCTTTCGTAGTGAGCCACCCGGAATCTATCATTCCGCCGGCCCAAAGGTACAACAGATACCAAGCACGGGAGCGGCATGAACGAGGGTTCCGCAAATCGCGAGTTGCCCGGCCTTCAAAATCCCACGCGAGGTCCGCCGCCCTGCAGAAATGGTTCGTCGGTTGCAACGAACAGAATAGAATACCACCTTGCCCGACGCGCGGGTCACGAATGCATGACTTGTCCGCCATCGATGTTGATGGTTTGGCCGGTGATGTGTCGGGCGTGATCGGAGGCAAGGAAAACGGAAGTTGCGGCGATCGCTTCGGGTTCCTGCCATTGACCGAGGGGCGAGACCGATCGAATCTTCTCCGCCGCCCAATCGTCGTACGATTTCTTTGACCCGTCGGGCGAATGACACGCGGCTCTCCAAACCGATCGGTTGAGATCGGTTTGGACCATGCCCGGTGCAATAGCGTTGGCGCGGACTCCATACGGCGCGAGGTCTTTTGCGACACACTGCATGAAGTTGATGAGTGCGGCCTTGGAGGCGCTGTATGGCGGATCCGTCTGTGAACCGATTTGGCCGGCGACGGAGACGAAGAACTGAAGACTTCCGGCCTTGCGTTTCGCGAGTCTCGGCCCGAAGACGTGCGCGGCGTTGACGGCGCCGAGAAGATTGACATCGATCACACGCTGCCAAAGCGACGGTTCGACGTTCCAGTACGGGTATCCGAACTTGCCGCTGGGCACAGCCACGCAAAAGATGACATGAGCCGTGTCATTCGCCGAGTCGGCCATCCGTTTGATTTGGTCGATTTGAGTCACGTCCACCGTCGACGTTCTAACGGATTCGCCCTCGAGATCATGGACCCGATCGTCAATGTCTCCGGCGTACACTTGACAGCCTTCACTGACAAATGCCTTGGCCACTTCGTGGCCGATTCCACGGGCTGCACCGAGAACGCAAACGACTTGATCATCGAGCCCCGTGATCATTTGATGGTGTCCGATTCGCGATCATTCTTTGGACGCCCTCGTTGTTTGCGGATTCTTTCGGACTGCTTTTGACGTGCCATCGCTTCGCTGCGGGTTCTGGTCGGAGGCTTCCCGTCGAGGTAGAAGTCGAAGTAGTCACTCGCGGCGCCGCTGAGTCCGGCGGAGTCAATTCCAGGCGGATCGAGCTCGGTCGCCCAATCCGCGAGCTTGGACCGGAGTCGCGAAGCAACCTCGGGGTGGTCCTTCAAACGACTGTGTTTCTCTTCAATGTCGGCGTCGAGGTCGAAGAGATATTCGCGATCACCACCCTTGAGAAACTTCCATTTGCCTTCGCGAATCGCGGATTGGCCTGCCCAACGCCACGCAAGGTACTCATGCGGAGCGGCCGTGTTTGTGCCGCTCAGGTAGGGAACCAAGTCGACACCCTCCAGGTCTTCCGGGTTGGTTTCCATCCCGGCTAGCTTCGCCGCAGTTGCCGCCACGTCCAATGCGCTGATGGGATGATCGTAGACTTGCCCGCCCGGAATCGTGCCGGGCCAGGCGACGACAAAGGGAACGTGCATCCCACCTTCGGCCAACATTCCCTTTTCGCCGTTGAGCGGATCGTTGAGCGAACCGTCCCAACCGGGACCGCCCCCGGGTGCATCGAGTTTGTGGATCTTCAGCGGCGCTCCGTTGTCGCCGATGTAGAAGATCAGTGTCCGTTCCGTCAGTCCGTTTCTAGCCAGAGTCTTGGTAACGAGTCCAACACCGTCGTCGACGGCGGACAGCATCGCCAGTGCCTTTCGGCGTCGTTCCGGCATCTCGCCGGGAAATCGGTCGAGATACTTTTTGGTTGCATCGAGCGGGACGTGAGGGGCCCGATAGGCGATGTATAGAAAGAAAGGATCGTCTTTGTAACGATCAATAAGCGAAGCAGCCGCTTTGCTGCAGTCGTCGACGTGGTACATCGACGCCTTGACGGTCTGCATCGGTTGATCTTCACCGGCGAGGGTGATGTTGGCCGCGAACTGACCACCGCTGTTCTGAGCATAGACGTGTTTGAAACCGTGGTCGGTGATCTTCGTTCCCGGGCCAAGGTGCCATTTACCAAACTGTGCCGTGACGTAGCCCACGTTCTGCAAACGTTCGGCAATCGTCAACTCCGCGTTGAATCCTTCGAGCGACTTTCCGTTGGTCTCCACGCCGAATCGAGACTGGAACTTCCCGACCATCAGACCGGCTCGCGAAGGCACGCATTGCGGCGCAGTGCTGTACCCATGCCGTGCCAACACACCGCTCTTTGCGAGTGCATCGACGTTCGGCGTCCGGATATCGTCGACAACACCTTGGCAGGAAAGGTCCGCGTGACCGTGATCGTCGGTGTAAAACACGATAATATTGGGCCGATCCTCGCTTGCGGTCGCAATGGACACGAGGAGTCCACCGAGGAAGAGAGACGATAGAGTTCTCGTGGTCATGAGTGCATCCCGAGACAGTTCATGTGGGGGTTTTGCAAAAATTGGATTCTGTTGTCAAGCAACCCGGCGGTTTCGGGAGCTAGAGTTCCCAGCCCAGCGTTCCTCTTGGGGACCACTCGCTTCGGCGATTTTGTTGGCAACGAGTTTCCAGTCCCCATCAATCACCCAACCGTTGTCTTCGTGTTCGTTGAAAATCGGAGTTCTCCGATTCAGAGGTTTGTTGTCCAGAGCGGGCAGTAGAGAGATGCCGGGAAGGTGCGGGATTGAGTTTCTGTGGGCAACGTTAGGATACTCGGCGCAGGCGACACTCAGGATCGTTGGCATCACGTCCATGACGTGTGCGTTGGAGGAATACCAACGCTTGCGCGGCTTGATTCTGGCTGGCCAAATGCATAATGAAGGGGGTTGCAGCGCCTCCTTCGTAAGTGTGGTGTTTGTAGTACCGAAACGGCGTGTTGGAAGCATTCGCCCAGGGCCGCCCGTAGTTGGCAATTTTTCCGCCGGCTTCGTGGTTTCGTTTTTTGGGATCAGCGAATTCGGGTGCTCCAAGTTTCGTGCCCTCCTGACAGGCTCCATTGTCGGACAAGAACATGATCAATGTATCTTCGGCGATGTTAAGCGAGTGAAGTGATCGGCAGAGCTTGCCGATGTTTTGATCGACCCGATCCACCATCGCGGCATAGACCGCCATGCGCAAACGCTCGAGCTTTTGTTGCTTGACACTTAGCATCGTCCAAGCTGGAACCTGAGCGTCTCGAGGCGACAGTCGCCATGATGAATCGATCAATCCCAATTCGATTTGCCGTTGGTATCTTTGCTTGCGAAGTTCATCCCACCCCATCGAGTAGCGATCGCGGTGTTTGTCGATCTCTTCTTCGTGCGCCTGCAAGGGCCAGTGTGGTGCGTTGTAGGCGAGGTACAGAAAGAACGGTTGCGAAACGTCTTGCTTCACCGCCGATTCGACAAATTCGATCGCGTGATCGGTAAACGCGTCGGTCGTGTAGAAAGCTCGATCGGTCGTGCTTTCGGGACGGTTGACAGGCTCGTTCATGGACGTGAGATGCTTCGGTGGCTGCGGATGGAAGTACCGCATCGCGCCGGATAGGCAACCGTAGAATTTGTCAAAGCCGCGTTGAAGCGGCCAGTAGCTCTTGTCACGCTCGCCGAGATGCCATTTGCCAGTCATGAAGCTGGCATAACCGGTCGTTTTGAGAGCTTCAGCAATGGTCACGCATTCGCGATTCAATGCACCGCGGTAACTCGGAAGGCCCTGGTCGGGCACACGTCCCACCATGTGCCCGATGCCGGTTTGGTGTGCGGGTAGTCCGGTCATCAGTGTTGCCCTGGTCGGGCAGCAGCGAGAGTTGTTGTAGAAGTGCGAAAAGCGGATGCCTCCAGCAGCCAATGCGTCGATATCCGGCGTCTCGATTTCTCCTCCATAGCTTCCGAGATCGGAAAACCCCATGTCGTCGACAAGGATGAGGATCACATTGGGGCGCGATACCGCACCATTCGCATTGGCCCGCGAGATTCCTTTGCACGACATTCCTGCGCTGAAAACCAACACGCATGCGAACACGGTTCGCATCGGAGAACGGAATGCTTGTTTCATCCATTGTGCCTGTGTAGGTGGAACTCAATTGGAAGCGTCAGACGCTCCCGAACCTGAAAACACAATCGACGGTCTCCATCATCGCGTTCAAGTCTTCGTCGTTTAAAAGTGCTTATTCAGTTTGACCGGTGACTAAATCTCTCGCGTGATCTCGTCATTCGGGAATTGAAGGCAGCGTATGATCCACCAACAATCTCGGCTTCCCACTCAACGATTCATCGTCGTTGACCTGCTTCATCCGTCGCGTGATCAGCCCACGGAATTCGGCAAGCTTCACAGCGTATTCGGCTTGATGTGCGAGGTTGGTTGTTTCGTTGGGATCTCGGTCGAGCCGATAGAGTTCTTCCGCGGGTCGTGAGTGATAGGCTCGAAGGAAAGTCGCTGCTTCGGCATCGGTCTTCGCTGCTTCGATCCAGGATGGCCAATTGCGGTTGAAGAAAGGGGACGTCTCAGGGACCAAATCCATGTGAGTCGTGTAGTAAAAGTCCGGTCGTAAGTTTCGGATGTACTTCCAAGGTCCGACTCGGACACTGCGAATGGGAAAGACATTCATCGCCTTGTCTCCCTTGTGCGTCGCAAAGATCTGTTGTCGATGTGATTGGGTCGCATTTCGCAGAACCCGCGAGAACGACCGTCCATCGATTTCGTCGGGGACCTTACCTCCGGCAAGATCGATGAGTGTCGGGAAGAGATCAATCCAGCTAACCATCGCATCATTGGAGACACCTGCGGGGATCGTCTTGGGCCAGACCGCGATCATTGGCGTGCGAATGCCGGCTTCGTACAGCGACCACTTTCCGAACGGCCAAGCTTGCCCGTGATCGGAGGTGTACATGGTCAGGGTGTTTTCCGGCGGGAGATGTTTCGCAGCCACTTCGCGCACCTCGCCGATCAATCGGTCCATTCGTTCGACGGCCTCGGCGTAGCGCGTCATTTCGCTGCGAGTTTCCGGTGTATCAAACGTTCGCGCTGGGATCGTGACATCCTGTGGCCGCATCCGAGCTTCACCGGGTTCTGGCCAGAAGCGATGTGTGTACGTACAACCGATGAATAGCGCCAGCGGTCGTTTGTTGTCAGGACGGTTTGCCAAGTATTCCGCCACGCTGTCCATTGTCAGCCTCGGCTTCATCGGGCCTTTCAGAAGCGTGACCTCGTTGGTGAGGTACGGCTGTCGTCGCTTGCCTCCATGGGCGACCTTTCCACGGAAAGCGACGTCATACCCCGCAGCGGTCAGTTTTGGGATCAGAGACTCGACTCCAGGTCGGAGTTGGTGCTCGTGATTGCCGACGATGCCGTTGCGGTAAGGCATCAAACCCGTGAACAGTGCCGCTCGGCTGGGTGCACATGCGGGTGACGCGACGTAAGCGTTTGTCAACCGAATCCCCTCGTCGGCCATGGCTTGCATATTCGGTGTTTGGTACTCGGGCAATCCATAGGGTGACGAGTGGGCGATCCCGTGGTCATCGCCGATGATGATCACGAAGTTGGGACGTTGTCTTGGTTGCTTGCGCTGTCTGTTCGGCGGTCCACGTTTCGAGGTTCCATTCGCTTGTGGTCGGCCTGGAGTCATCTCAAAATTGATGCCAGGAAGACTCTCGCGAAGTTCGGCCTTGATCGACGCAAGCGAAGCCTTCTGTGCGAGGTTGTTCCATTCGCCAGGGTCAGCGGCCAGGTCGTAGAGTTCTTCGTCACCATTTGCGTACTGGATATAGCGATGTGTGGAGGAGATGACCGCGTGGTTGCCGGCCATGTGGGTACAAACAACGGGCTCCTTCGTCGCTTGCGGGTCTTTCAACTGAGGAACGAGACTTGTTCCTTCCAATTGATTCATGGGCGGCTCGATGCCAGTTAGCTCCAGCAGCGTCGGATAGATATCCAGCAGACTGGCCGGCTGGTCGCAAACCGCTCCAGGTTGGGTCACGCCAGGTGCCACGAAGATGAGCGGAACACGCGTACTTTCGTGCCAAAGCGTGTATTTCTCCCATGTCTCTTTGTCACCCAAATGCGCGCCGTGATCCGACCAGAGCACGATGATGGTATCGTCCTTGTGCTGTGAATCTTCCAATGCATCCAGCAACCGACCGAGCTGTTCATCGGCAAACGTGACGGACGCCAGATAGGCTTGGACCGCTTTCTTCCACTCACCGTTGGTTGCAATCCACTCGTGCCAGCGGCGCCGCATCGAACCGGCAGCGGCATTGTCGCGAACGGATTCGGGTACGCGCTGGAGCCAGTCTTCTGGGTTGTCGGGGAGTCGGACTTGATCCAATGGATAGAGATCGAAGTATTTTTGGGGCACGTAAAACGGAATGTGTGGCCGAAAGATCCCGCACGCGAGAAAGAAGGGCTTGTCATAGTCTTTACCCAGCTGATCGCTAATGTGGCTGACGACCTTGTAGTCGGGCATCGATTCGACGGGGTGTCCGATCGGTCCCCAGTCCATGATCGGCGGCGCGCCGCGGCGTTTGCCGGGTGTATCCCCACGTGCCAGAGGGACGTTTTCGGGCATCACGCGATGTGGCATCTGCCTCGTCATGGTGGGCCAAAAGGAATCCCATGACTGCGGATCGTTTTTGCCGTCGCTGGCACCGCCGATCCACTCGAGGGCGTGAAAGATCTTTCCGGCTCCCGTCGCGGAGTACCCGTGTTTCTTGCGGAGATATTCCGGAAGACTGAACGCTTCCGCCAACACGGGCGATTGACGGTATTGATGCGCGTTGCTGTAAACGCCCGATGTCGACGGTCGAACGCCGAACATCGTTGACGTACGCGAGGGATTGCAGATCGGCGCGGCGCAATGGGCGTTGGTGAATGCCGTGCCCATGGCGGCGAGTCGATCGAGATTCGGAGTGATCACGCCCGGGTAGCCACGCAAATAGCCGACGTGGTCGTTCAAGTCATCGATTGCGATGAAAAGAATGTTCGGTTTATCACCATCGTTGGGTTTGACACCTTCCGAGAGATCACGCTCCCGTCGGAACGGCTCAGCGTTGCCGCGCGGAGAGTTTGGCTTTGGGGTCTCCTCGACCGCAGGTTCCTCGTGCCCAACCCTCCCGGAGTGAGCGTGAAGTGAGGGGCGTTCGATGGTGATCGCAAAGACCAGAGGTGCTGTGTGGTGCTCTGGCTTGATGCACTCGATCGTGTCGATGACTGCCTTGCGTTTCGGCGTGATCGAGAGATAGCGAATCTGTCCGCCGTCCTGAGCCTTTAACGCTCGGTTGGATTGAGGAACATCAAATTGGCCGATGTAGTCCGCGATGTGTTGGCCGTTGATCAGCGGATGATCCTCTGTCTGTCCGTCTGCGTATCGCAACCGCACGATCATCGAGGTCCCGCCGCGGCTGGCTGACTTG
>JBCBLJ010000421.1:0-7122 GCA_038520195.1 Planctomycetota bacterium | reverse complement strand
CAACGATCGATACCCGCTTTGCCGGCCAAACGCATGCGGCACTTGATCCGAAAACCCCGTGACGGTGAGTGGGCGTTCTTCTTCGACACGAAGCGTGCTACGAAAGAAATTGTTTTGTGTCTCGACCTCCGGGGTATCGCCTAATGGTTCGACCTCCGTACGCAAGGAATACGTCTTCGCCGGGACGATCAGGTTCATCCGGAAGGAACCGGAAGCCTGCCACTTTCCCGATTCGTGGACGGCGGAATCCGTCGTCACTTCGCCGATGAGCACGCCCGAGAGATAGAACGAAACCTTTGACGGTTCCAACGCACCCATCCCGCGGTTGACGACACTGAAAGCGTAATGGAGGTCTGTCCCGTGGCGGACCGAAACCGAGTGGTTCAGGTCCGTGATTTCCAGATCGTAGTCGTTCGCGACCTCGCCTTCTGCCGCAACCGCAGATTGGTCTGCAATCGCGAACGAGTCGACCGACAGGGCAAGGCGCTCCTCCAAACGCTCGGGTCGACGGAGCTTTCTTCTTTGTCGTTTGCCCTGACGGCGCATCGCTAATCAGAAATAAAAGAGGAGGCCTTGCCTTCCCCGCAGACTAATTGATAACCACCCTGAGTGGCAGAGGCGTCGTGGGAGCAATCGCGCGGTATTGGTTCGGGACGCGACGTACGCGGGCGATAAAGGCGATCAACCGCCTTCGGCTTCGCTCAGCACCGCCATGAAGGCTTTCTGGCTGATCTCGACGTTACCGACAGCCTTCATCCGTTTCTTGCCTTCCTTCTGCTTTTGCAGCAGCTTGCGTTTCCGCGTGATGTCGCCGCCGTAGCACTTCGCCGTCACGTTCTTTCGCATGGCGGGAACGGTCTCACGCGCGATCACGCGGCTGCCGATGGCGGCTTGGACCGCGACTTCGAACATGTGCCGATCGATCTCGCTCTTGAGCTTCTTGGCGACCGCGCGGCCACGTCGATCCGAGTCGCCTCGGTTGCAAACGATGCTCAGTGCGTCGACACGCTTGCCGTTGACGAGGAAGTCCAGTCGGCAGAGACCGGCGGGCTCGTATCCGACCATTTCATAGTCCAGCGTCCCGTAGCCACGGGTGCAACTCTTGATTTTGTCGTGCAAGTCGTAAACGACTTCGGCGAGCGGAATGTCGTAAGTCAACATTGCCCGTTGAGCGCCCAGATATTCTTGTGACTTTTGAATGCCGCGACGTTCCTGACACAACTTCATCAACGGACCGATGTAGTCGGTGGGAACGATGATGTTGCAGCGAACGATGGGCTGACGAAACTCCTCGATGTCACCGGGATCAGGCACGTCTTGTGGCTTGTGGATCATCTTCGTCTCGCCACGCTTGTCGACGATCTCGTACGTCACGTTCGGCGCGGTTTGCACCAGATCGATGTCGGATTCATTCTCGAGCCGTTGCTGGATGATCTCCATGTGCAACAGACCGAGGAAGCCACAGCGGAAGCCAAATCCGAGCGCGTCACTGGTTTCTGGTTCGAACTCAAAACTCGGGTCGTTGACGGCAAGCCTTTCGAGCGCGTCGCGCAGATCACTAAAGTCTTGGCCGTCGCTCGGAAACAGCCCGCAGTAGACCATTCGCTTCGGTCGCGAGTAGCCGGCCAGCGGCTCGGCGGCGGCGTCGCCCGGGATGCTGACAGTGTCACCAATGTGAACATCGCCAAGGCTCTTGATGTTGCAGATCAAATAACCAACCTGACCGGCAACGAGTTCTTCGCAAGCTTCGCGCTGGGGTGCAAACTGACCAAGCTCGACGACGTCATGAACGGTGCCGGCTCGTAGGAAACGAATCTTTTGTCCTTTGCGGACGGTCCCCTGCATGACGCGAACGTAGGTAATCGCGCCTCGGTAGTCGTCGTAGTTCGAATCAAACACCATCGCTTGCAAGGTGGCGTCGGGATCGCCTGTCGGCTCGGGGATCTTTTCGATGATCGCATCGACCAAACCATTGACACCGACGCCGGTCTTTGCACTCACGCGAACACACTCATCGGGATCGGTGCCGAGTGAATTCATCATCTCCTCAGCGACTTCGTCCGGCCGCGCGTGCTTGAGGTCGATCTTGTTGATGACCGGGATGATGGCCAAATCATGTTCCATCGCGGCGTAGGCGTTGGCGACGGTCTGAGCCTCAACACCTTGGAAGGCGTCGACCAGCAACAGCGCGCCTTCGCAACACGCGAGTGATCGAGAGACTTCGTAATGAAAGTCGACGTGACCCGGCGTGTCGATCAGATTTAGCTCGTACTCGTCCTTGCCACGTTTGAACTTCATCACCACGGCGCGGGCCTTGATGGTGATGCCGCGTTCGCGTTCGAGGTCCAGGTCGTCGAGCAGCTGCTCTTTCATCTCGCGCGTGCTGACGGTGCCGGTTTCTTCCAGCAGCCGATCGGCCAACGTACTCTTGCCGTGGTCGATGTGAGCGATGATGCAGAAGTTGCGGATGTGTTTGGTCATGTTGATGTGGTCGTTCGTTTCCTCGCGTAGCCTGCGACTCCCAAGTAGCCCGCGTCGGCACCCAGGGAGGCGAACGAGATCGTTGTGCCCTCGTGGACGTTGCGAAAGGTTCGACTTTTGAATTCGGTACGGATGCCTTCAAGAAACCTTTGGCCGATCGGACAATCAGGGCCGCCAAAGTTCATCGCGCCACCGAGCGTGACGACCCCAGGGTCCAGGTTGGCGACCAGCGAGGTGATTCCAACGCCTAGCCAGTGTGCGGTTTCGTCGATGATTTCCAAAGCTAGTTTGTCGTGATCGTCTCGAGCCGCCAAATAAACTTTCTTCGCCGTCAATTCGCTATCGCCGCCGCCAAGCAGCCCACTGAGAGTGCTCTTTGCACCCTCAGTTAACCGCTCGCGCGTCCGATCGACCACCGCACTCGCGCTGGCGTAGGCCTCCAATTGGCCGCGGCCGCCTCCCCAAACGCACAATCGAGCCTTGGGCGACGGATCGACAATCATGTGGCCGCATTCGCTGCCAAAACTGTTGACACCGTTGACCAGTTCGCCGTGCACAATAATGCCGCCACCGACACCTGTCCCGAGAGTCAACAAGATCATCGATTCGGAATCACGCCCGGCACCGATCCAGAATTCACCGAATGCAGCCGCATTGGCGTCGTTCAGGAAGGCGACGGGTCGATCGAGCAATTTCTCAACCGTTCCCACGATCGGATAATCCCACCACGAGGGTAATTGAGGAGGTGCGACAAGGTAACCGCGTTTGAGGTCCATTGGCCCAGGAGCCCCCAGACCGGCCCCAGGGACTTTGCCGACGATCTGAAGTCGCTGTTCAACATCGTCGATGACCTTGGCAACGCGTTTCATCGCGGCCTCGGCACCCTCCGATTCCCGCGTCGGCATTTTTTCGTAAGCAACCGTTTGGCCCTGGTTGTCGACCAGACCAAGCTTGATGCCGGTTCCGCCGACATCGATCCCCCAGTAAAACGGAGACTCTGCGTGGTGGACGGGCGTCAGATCGGGCTCACCGGGTTCGTGGGTGGTCGCCGAGTGGGTTGGAGAGCTCATTTGGGAATCCATTGGATATCAAGCGGAGATCCGACGGACCACTCGCGAGGCGGAGTATAGAGAACCAGTCCCCCGAGTCACAACGAGCGTTTTTTGCCTCATGAAAGTCGTGTATCTGACAGCGGGCGCCGCCGGAATGTTCTGCGGCAGTTGTATGCACGATAACTCGCTTGCGCGAGCGCTCCGCCGCCAGGGTGTCGACTGCCTCTTGCAGCCGGTTTACACGCCGATCCGCACCGATGAGGAAAGCGTCGCCGACGAGCAAGTTTTTCTCGGTGGCATCCACGTCTACCTGCTCCAGCAAATGCCCTGGTTGCGATTCCTTCCGCGTCCGCTCCGTCGATGGGTCGATTTTCCACCGTTGATTCGCTGGGCGACCCGCAAAGCGGGCGCGACCGATGCGGCGATGCTCGGTGAACTGTCCGTCTCGATGCTCAAAGGGGCGGACGGGAATCAGGCCGACGAGTTTCGAAGGCTCGCGGATTGGCTGGTCGAGGAAAAGCCGGATGCGGTTGTGCTCACCAACCTCCTGATCGGAGGCGGATTGCCGGAACTTCGGCGGCGACTGCCGGACACAAAGTTGATCGTCATGCTCCAAGGCGACGATATCTTTCTGGATCACTTGCCCGAGCGTTCGCGGAATGAAGCGATCCGTCTGTGTAGCGGCCTGGTCGAAACCGTCGACCACTTTTGCGTCCACAGCCGCTTCTACGGCGACAAGATGTCAGCACTGCTAGACATCCCTGATGCCAAGCTCGTCCGAACGCCGCTTTCGATTGATCTCGCCCCATTCGAAACGTCCGACGAGCGGGCCGTGAACGAATCGTATCGGATCGGGTACCTCGCGAGGATCGCGCCCGAGAAAGGACTTCATCGACTGGTGGAAGCTTTTGAGCGGATCGCCGAGCGAGATAGCGAAGTCACTCTGCACGCGGCGGGCTGGCTGGGCCCCCAACACGAACCCTACCTTGCGACCGTTCGTGACCGGCTTGCAAAGGCAGGCCTGTTGGATCGGTTTACCTATCACGGCAGTCCCGACCTGGAAGGGAAAGTCGAATTCCTCCGCAGCGTCGACGTCTTGAGTGTCCCGACGGAATACGAAGACCCCAAGGGACTGTTTGTTTTGGAGTCGCTTGCCGCAGGAACGCCGATCGTGATGCCGGAGCACGGCGCCTTCGGCGAACTCGTGCGTTCGACCAACGGCGGATTGCTGGTTCCACCCGACGACGCCATGGCGCTCGCCGACGCACTGCTGTCGTTGAAGGACGCCCAGCGCCGAGAGGCTCTCGCGCGAGCCGGCCTGCGAGGCGTTCGAGAAAAGCACTCCGTCGAACAATCGGCTCGCGAGTTGGTAAAGTTGGTGTAATCGCAAGTGATTGCATCGACGTGATCTTCTCCTGCTAGCTTGCCTCACAGCGTTCTTCCGTCCGCAACACACTCCTCTTGAAAGTCATTCCGTGGTCTCGAGTTCGACGTCTGTCAGTTTGATTCGTCGTGCCATGCAACACGAAGAGTCAGCATGGGCCAAGATGAACGACATCTACGGACCGTTGGTCTATCGTTGGTGTCGCCGACGGGGATTGCAGGCGAATGACGCCGCGGACGTGATGCAAGATGTCTTGGTTGGTGTTTCCAAGAGCCTGTCGAACTTCAAGCGGTCGGAACGCGGCGGTTCTTTTCGGCGTTGGCTACGCTCGATCACCGAGAACAAGATTGTCGACTACTTTCGAAACACCAAAAGGCGCGCCGAGGTGGTCGGAGGTCTTGAAAACAGCATTGACTTTTCGCCTCAGCTGAGCCCGCCCTCCGAAACCGGCGACGAACGTGATGAACGACGTTTTGTTGTGCACCGCGCTCTGAAGCTGCTTAAAGAAGAGTTCTCACCGAGCCATTGGAACGCGTTTTGGCGGACCACCGCCGATGGGCTTTCCGCTGTCGAAGTCGCACAGGAACTCGGCATCAGTCCCGGCAACGTGCGCCAGATCAAATTCCGCATTTTGCGGAGGCTCCGCGACGAATTGAGCGAATTGGAGGACTTCGAGGACACCGGGGCCGGCGAAACGGGGATCGAGAGCAAACCTCTGTAACACCCCGCCGATAAGACCTAGTGAGCAGCCACCGTTTCCATCTTCGCAAAGGTCAAATCGGTGAATCAACGCGATTCTTTTCCGTCCAACCCGTCCGATTGCCCTTCGGTCGACGAGTTGACCGATTTTGCGGCGGGACGACTGAAACACGACGACGCGGAGCGACTCAGCACACACGCCGAGAACTGCGCACGCTGCGGCGAAACGATCGATGCGATCGGTGCGGAGGACGATACACTCTTGGCCGATCTTCAGCACGAGGAACCCACCGATCCAGTTCTAGACGAACCTGAACTTCGCGTTGGTCTCGAAAAGGTCTCGCGTCCTCGCAAAATCGATGAAACACTCGACGATGTTTCCGGCGAAACGGAAATCGAAGCCGCGGCTCCCCGCGCGGAAACCCGGATTGACGGACCGGCCCAACAGCTCGGAAACTATCGCTTTTTGTCAAAACTCGGTGAAGGCGGGATGGGGGCAGTCTACAAGGCAGTCCACATCAGCCTTGATAAGGTCGTCGCGCTGAAGGTGCTCAGCCCTGGCCGGCTCAGCGACCGCAATGCCATTAAACGCTTTCAACAAGAGATGAAGGCGATCGGACGTGTCCAGCACCCGAATGTCGTGATCGCCCATGACGCTGGCGAAGTCGATGGGCAGTACTTTCTTGTCATGGAGTATGTCGACGGTACCGACGTCTCCAAATTGACCACCGAACGTGGCGATGACCTGGGTCGCCTACCGATGGCTTTGGCCGCAGACATCGTGCGGCAGGCGGCAATCGGGATCCAGCACGCGCATGATCAGGGACTCATCCATCGTGACATCAAACCGAGCAATTTGATTTTGGACACGTCGGGTGTCGTGAAAGTGCTTGACCTCGGGTTGGCACGCGTTGACGAAACGCTCGGCGGCTCGGGACGAGTTAATTCGCCGAACAAACACGAATTGACTCACTCGGGAAGCACCATGGGCACGATCGGGTACATGTCTCCCGAGCAAGCGATGGACAGTTCCAAGGTCAATCGCAGCACCGATGTGTATTCGCTCGGAGCGACACTCTTCAAGTTGCTCGCGGGGACCTTGCCGTTCCCAAGCGAACAGTACGACACCGTCGGAAAAATGGTCGTGGCGATCGCGACCGGAACACCCGACTCGCTCTCTGAGAAGCGACGGGACCTTCCCACCGAACTCGTTCAAATCGTGGAGCGGACGCTCGCAAAAGACCCAAAGCGGAGAATTCAATCTGCCGCCGAACTGGCGAAGCACCTTGCGCCCTTTGCAAACGCTTCAAGTGTTGCTGGCACGGGAGAAACGATCCCACCTGTGGTCGCCATCCCACCAAAGTCACGTCCAGTCGCCCGTGGATCTCGACTCTTTCAATTGATTGGCGTGGCCGCGCTTCTCGTGCCGCTTCTCCTTTTCGGCGTTCAATTCTTGATTCGCACCGATTACGGGTCGGTCCTGGTCGAAATCGAAGACGACCTTGT
>JBCBLJ010000327.1:0-8554 GCA_038520195.1 Planctomycetota bacterium | reverse complement strand
GGTTTATGGACGAAACGGTGACGACTTGTATGCCGTGTAGCGATAGTATTTGGGTTTTGAATCGATGCGAACATGCAGCCACGGCACTCCGCCACCGGCGGTGTTGAGCCAGCGGGGCTGCTCACCCAACAGCCTTTCGGTCTCCTGTCCAACCAGCGTCCATAGTCGATCGATCTGCTCGTCTGGGGCCCCGCGAAGAAACGAAGCCAAATGTGTGTAGACATCGTTTCGTTTCGTCGGGCATGGAACGATCATCTGGGCGTTGCGGCCGATGTTCGGAAAAGAAAGGACCGAGTTCGTGTCTTGGGTCTCAAGGAAGTGTTCCATGAATGCTGCCGGGTTCGCTTTTCGCTCCAGCCCCGGTGAGTCGAGCAAGACAAACTCAAATACTTGATGCTGACAATCGGCAGTAACGGCCGGTGTCTCCCAACGGAATGCCCCGTACGGAACGTCTGTTAGCACGATTCGAAAGAAGTCACGGAAAGAGCGATTCAACTTGAGCAGCCGCAGAAACTCTGCGAACGTGATCGGCGAACCATCTTCGAGGAGACGGTACCTCATGCCGATAGGAGCGACAGTCGCTTCCGAATCAAATTCGAAAAGATCACTCACAAGATCTCCGAGTCTGGGAGCAACGTGACTTGATTGGCCAGCTTCGATTGCGCGGAACAAGGCCGCATTGTGTCGCGATGTAGCCGTGGTTACAAACGGGGCCGGAAAAAGAGACACTCGACGCGCTTTTACTTTACTTGGCCCGTTAGCCACCACGAATCTAGTGCTGCGGGAACGAATTGATCTTGCTTGGTACCCGACGCGTGAGCGAGGGAAAGGCTGGAATCCCTCGCTCACGCGTCGCGTTACCGTTTTTCCAAGCAGCGTTATAGAATTCCCGCGGCACTAGTGGTGTCGTGTCTCGGCGTGCGAGCGATGATGTTGCGAGAGCGAGAACTCAGGCTTGAAAAGGACGTCAAGGACGATGGCGAGCGACAACCAGTTTTTTCCCGGCCCCACCGAGAATACCGTTCGTGACGCAAGCGGAGCTGTCTTGTCGGTGCCGGCCGGATGGGAGTTGTTGCCTCCCGGGGATGCCGGATTGACGCGTCGAGTCAAGTCGGCGGGCGACCATTGGGTGGTCCGGGAAAAGAAGGGACGCCGCGTCTTCTCGAAGGGTGTGTGGGCTCCTGCGGAAGTGATTGCTCAGAGACGTTCGGAACTCGAAGCCGAGCGATCGACCGAGTCTTACGCGAAACGCAGGGTCGCCGAAACACGCCGTCGTGAAAAGGCTCAGGCGGAGTACGTCGACGAGTTCTATCAGACGGTGCTCCATTTTCTGGACTTCCATTCCAAGCATGCGGACATCGGCAAGAAGCTCGCTCGTGCCGTCAGCGAGCACGCGACTCCCGTCGGTAGTGGAACCGTCGCTCGGACCAAGCGGATTTCAGTGGAGCGTCGAGCGGAAGCGGCTGTCATCGCATGGATGCGGCACCAAACAACCGCCTACGACTCGATGACAATTCCACGCGTCAAAGGCAAGCGGCGTGAAGTCCGCCGGATGCTCGCACAACGATCCAAGCAGCTCTTGCAGCAGTATCGAGACGGCACGTCGGTGGCAGGTGAGTGTCCCCTTCGCCAAGCGCTGACGGCGGACTAGGGAAGTCTCATTTGGTTCGCAGGCCGAACAGGCTGCGAGGTCTATGGCGGGGCAATGGCGTTGATCAACTCCGAATGTGATGTGAGCGACGCGGGAGCCTCAGTGATGGAGGGAAGGTGTCAAGCCTCGCAAACGCTCAAATGAGCGTAGACTTCGTCGAAAAGTGTCCTCGTAGCACGTCCCCGTAGAAAGTCCTGCACACGAGGACGTCGGCGGCCCCACGGAGGATCGTTAGCGGCGCCGCTAGCGGTGCCCACTCGGCACCGCCGCCCCATAAAAGAGCAATCATCAGCGCGGTGTACATCGAGTTGATGAGTGCCCACTTCGCCATGGCAAAGAAGCATCGCTTTGAGCGCGACGCAACGATTGGATCACTGGACTGCGACAGCTCGAAGAACTGCATCATCTTGCAAACGAGCCAAATCTCATTGACTGCACCAAGGATCGTCAGCAACCACGGATACCACTCCTTCGTGCATACGGTGACCGCGAGCCCGTGCAGAACGACGAGATGAATAAGCACCATGGAGGAATCAAACGCGAGGAAGCTGTGATGTCGGTCGGTGCGATCGAATGCAAGCACTGTCGTGTTCAGAACTGCGAGAATCCCGATGATAAAGGGTACGGCTGTGGTGAAAAAGCTCACCGAATGAAAGAGGTGCGCGAGCTCGAAGTTCGCTCCATCCTTAATGAATCGGCCCAAAGCCAAGAACGCCGCCAACAGGGACGCGATCGAGCAGAACTTCCATATTCCTGGCGTTTGTGGAAGAATCGCGGTCTCGCCAAGCTTGTGCAAGGGATCTGGATTGAACATTCTTTCACCGACGTAGTGAATTGAGTGGATTCGGATGGGAACCGAATGCGCGGGGCGGAATTGTGGAACGTAAAGCCGCTGGAAGACCCTGAAAACGGTTAGTGCTCACTTTTCACCTGATGTTCATAAGATGCACATCGAAGGAGCATCAAGCCTCCAGAAGTGCATTCCGCGTTGCGTTTCGAAAGACACAGTATTTCAACCGTTGGTGGCATCTGCGTTGATCCGTTCCAATCTGAGTGAACAGTGGCGTCGGTTCGCTTCTCGTACCGTAATGGGAATCGCCGCCGTCGGGATCTTGCTCTCCATCGTCGGTATCTATGCCGTTCGCAGGCATGGATCGTTGGATTTCAAGCGTTTCGATTTCCGCTCGAGTTGGGGTACGAAATAACGCTGCTTGAGTGACGCTTTCTGCTCTACCCTCGTGGATGGGAGGGTCGTGTTTGCATCTCACGAAAGTAATCGAAAACCGATTTGTGGCGCGAACAAAGAAGCCCCAGTCGCAACCCTGGCGAGACAAAGATGTTTCCTTGGTTGCTCCAGCAAGTGCGTCCACGTGGAGTGCATACAACGTGATGCCGGCAACGCATCCTATTCAGGACATCACGTGAGCTGACCGCTTCATCAACTTGACAGCATGGTCATTCGCTAACTTTCGTATGGCCAATTCCGCGTGCCCAGTGTCAAGTTCCAATTCAGTGTTGTGGGCGTGGACCACAGAGCCGTGGTCCTTTGGAAAGTCCGTCGTACGAATGCTGTTTCTACGGTGCCAACGCTCTTACAAATTCCGGCAGACGTTTGTCTCGCAGGCTGGCAAGCTTGACACGTTTGTCGTTCGGCAACTTCGGGCCCTTGGTGCTACGCCCATCCGCCACGTGCTTTTGCAGCAGTGCGACCATGCTCTCGACGCGCTTCGGATATTGCGAAGCCAGGTTGTTGTCCTCGTGAGGGTCCGCCATCAAATCAAACAGCTGCACAAAGGGCGGCTTGAGTAGATCGGCTTCGGTGGGCTTGCCTTTGAACTCTGCTAACGCGGCTTTCCAAGCCACGTCGGGCATGGGGTCGTTTCCGGCAAAGACTTCCTCGCCGTCCTTGACGCCACTGGATGGCGACAACACCAATTTCCATTTGCCTTGGCGTATCGCGTACGCAACCACCGCTTCCATTATCAGGCTTTCACGCTTCGATCCAGCCTTCGGGCTGAACATCTGCTCAGAAAAAGAAATCGAGTCGGGAGCCTGATCGCCGCCCAGAGTCTGACCGGTCAAATCGGCAAACGTCGCCATCAAGTCGCACAGCCCGACAATGGAATCGCAATTCGAGTGTGGCGGAATTTTGCCGGGCCATTTGGCGAGCAATGGAACTCGAAGTCCGCCTTCGTAGATTGAAAACTTGTAGCCTCGGTGCGGACCGCTCGGAAAGTGCCCTCGGGCTTCGAGCTGCTTGATTTGACCGGGGGTGGCTTTCAGTTGGTTTCCCGCATACGGTGCCGCGCCGTGATCCGATGAAAACATCACCAGCGTGTTGTCGTCCAGTCCGCTCGCATTCAGTGCTTTCGTGACACGCTCGACACAATGATCGACTTCCATCACGAAGTCGCCGTACACACCAAGTTTGCTCTTTCCCCGCCATGCCACGCCGGGGCTAGTGGGCGTGTGCGGAGCGGTCAACGCGAGGTAAAGAAAGAAGGGTTCGGCTTTGGTCTGGTCGGCGATGAACGATTCTGCTTCTCGATAGAACGTCTCCAAGACCTTGTGGTCCTGAAAGTCTTTTTCCGCGGGCCCAACTCGATTAAAGGCACTCCAACCGTTCTGGGCCGTCACCTCACCTTGCCAGACATGATTCCGTGCGAAGGCGTAGGGATACATGTCCAGCGAACCGGGCAAGATGAAGCTTTCGTCGAAACCAAACTGAATCGGCCCGTATTCCAGTGGTCTGGTGAAATCGACGTTCTCGGGACCTTGTTTTTCTGCCTCATTGGTGCGTGCCATTCTTGTTCCGAGGTGCCACTTTCCGACGTATCCGGTGCGATAGCCGCCTTGCTGTAACAGCTTACCGATCGTGTGTTTCTCCTGGCCCGTGCACGGCCCCATGAATCCCCATGGGCCACTGTTGATTGCGGGGCCAAATCGCCAGCTGTAACGACCGGTCATCAAGGCACGTCGGGTCGGAACGCACGTGGACGCGTTGGCATACGCATTGGTGAATCGCAGCCCTTCGCTGGCGAGTTGATCGAGATTGGGAGTTTCGATCTGACAACGGTCGCCCCCGTAGCAGTTCACATCGCCGATGCCGAGATCATCGGCAAGGATCAAAACAATGTTGGGTTTCTCCGCCAGAACAGTGCTGGCAATGACTCCCGTTAACAGACAAGTGAGGATTGCTAGTCTCATGAAAGCGGCCCTTCTCATTTCGCCATCCAGCGACACGCATTTGCCAGAATTTGAATCATTTCGGGCTGTTTGAAGACGGGGTAGGTTTCATGGCCGGGTCGAAAATAGAACACTTGGCCTTTGCCAACATTCCAAACCATCCCACTGCGAAAGTGCTCGCCGGTCTTCCAGTCCTCGCGAAAGACAACGTCGTCTGGAGTCGGGATGTGAAACGGCTCATCGTACATTTCCGTCATCGGAACCCGTATCTTATTGTTGAGTCCCTTCGCGATGGGGTGCTCCGTTTGAACCACCGTCAGTTCACTCGGTTTGCCATCCGGCCGGAACGCTGGAAAACAGCAATTCGGCAAGTCAACACGCACCTTAAAGACTTCGCCCCGTTTCTTCAGGGCCAGATAGGCCGGCGTGACGACGGAATCGCGAGCCGGCGGGAACCTTCCATCGACTGGTAGGTATTCAAACTCGATCGGCGCCTGCCCCGGAGTATCGGGATATCTCTGCTTGGCCTCTCCTTTTGTCTTCTCGTTCATCGCCTCCATGAAAGGCGTCGCCCAATGGGCGGAGTGAAGAAAGATCAGGTCCAGCTTGCCGAACTTGAGTCGCCGGATGATCTTGCGCTGCGCGGTCTCTGGGGCGATCTCCCATTGGCGAACGTGCCCCCACCAAATCATCACGTCGGCCCAGTCGAGATCGTCTGCGGCGATCCCCTGTTCGGGATCGTCGATGCCCACCGACCGTATTTCGAACGCCGCACTTAGAGCTTCGAGACGTTTGGCAATCTCGTTTCCAAGAAATTCGTCGTAGGCTTCGGATTGCTTGTCTTGACGTTCATCCCAGATAAGGACGCGAACGGTATCGTCACCATCGGCCTTGGCGAAGATGGTGATGACAAAGACGCAAATGAGCAGGAATCGTTTCATGAACAAGAGAGACGGCACGCAGTCCGGGCGGGTTTCGATTGCTACCCAAGATGAAACACCGTCACGCCATGTCACATGGTCCACGATGCGGGACAAGCGAGGAAACATGAACGTCCGCGGCCGAACGTAGGTTTGAAAGATGTGATGAGTCCCGACGTGATCGATTGCCAGACGCAATCGAAACTCTGGAGTCGATCTGTCGATTCCAGTTCGCCATCAAATAACGCTCTTCACTCGGCAAACGACTTTCGATAGGTGAAGAGGCACACCGTTCGCAACTGAAACGGACCGCTACTGAGCGGCACGTTTATGAATACACCTGCGAACACGTTGGACGCAAGTGGGCCGGTGGTAGACAACTCCGCCATTCGGCGGGACCATAACTTTGGATCAAAGAAAAGTGCGATGCCAAAGGTGAGCAAGAATATGACAACGCCAACAGGAATCAGGAAGCGGTTCGGCTTGTATACTTTCAGAAAAACAACAAGTACAACGCTGCCTACGATGAACGCAATGAAGAGAGAAAGTTGCCACCATTGAGGATCGTACGACTCAACGATGGCAGTTGTGGGTGGCTCTCCACCTTCATCGTCGTCATCATCACCTGCGGACGACTCACACCGCTTGATCCACCTCGATCTCCGCCAGGCCCGCCTTCGCTACCAGAGTTACCATCTGCGACAGAGTCAACAGCAACAGCGTTTGACACAGGCTGTCCAGATGCGTCGTTGGGGTTACCTGAACTTAGCGGTTCGGATTGGCTCACGTCTCTTATCTGCGTCACGGACGAGACTCGCTTTATGGAGCTATCGTGTGCAGGCGCTTTGACGTTCCGAATCTTGCGTTCCAATCGCTTGGCAGCTTCGGCCTCCGCCAAGCGATTGGCAGCTTGCGTCTCCATCCATCGCTTTGTAGCTTCGGCAAGGAGCATTACACCCTCCTGAGTGGTCCCCTGCGGTCAGTGTCGCCGACCGTGCCTACTCTCACGTGCGGTTTGACTCGTTCAAATTTTGGTTGGGACGTATATAACTCACCTGTATGGGATCGCACTGCGACTCGGCGAAGACCTTCTCCGCTCAAACCCACCGTTCGGGCCGTTCAGTAAACGAGCTCTCGGACGATGGATTATCTAGCATAGGTATCTGCGAGACCACCATTTTCCTTTCCTCCGCACGGTGGTCTGTCAATGAGGAAATAGCCTTGTCCGAACAACACTCTCCGCGTTCAGGCAAGGAAACATGAACGCAGCAGTTGACCTCCGACCTTTCGTTCACGTCGCGTCTCCGTACACCAAGGGAGATCCGGCGATCAACGCCCGCTTTCAGCGCAAGGTGTTCGATCGCAGGCACGCTCGGCTACATCGCCTACACCCTGCAGAACAGTCCCCAGCTCGACACACCAAACGTCGGCCAGGTCATCGGCGAGTGATCATACAATCGACCGACTCGATTCAAGACTGGTATACGCGGGCTGTGCATTAAGAGAGCGTAAACCTAACGCAATCGAACCACATCGCGTACCAAATCGACAGCGCATTTCTGTACCCCACCCAAAAACCCCACGCTTGGTGCGGTGTACACACAGGAGCCTCGTCTGCATCTAGATGACAACCATTCAGGTCTTTTATTGGGCCGAATAAGTGACCAACATAAAAGCTCGCACGTAGAAAAGAATGGAAGCGGTTAGGGCCGCGGACTTGTAGACGAACTTGAAAAAAACAATTTGCCGCAACGCCGGCTTGGTCTGTAAACTCGATCTAACGCCAAAAAAAAGGAGCGAGAGACTGATGGACTTAAGCACTTGTCTTTTCGTGATTGGATGTCTTCTATCAAACGCGTGTTTTTCTTTTGAGGAGGAACCCGTAGTTGCTACGGTTGTTTCTCTTGATCTAGGTCTTGAGAGGCAGGATGTCGAGATCGGAAAGGTGTTCGCTAGGAGACCAAAGGCTCAAATCCTTCGAATTGAAAACACTACTGGTTCCGACCTTTCGTTGGACAAGGTCGATTTCTCATGCGGATGCGTGGAAGCGAAGGTGCTGAACAGCGTTGCCAAGAAAGGCGGCTATTTAGAACTCGAAATCAATGTCAACGTCCAGAGAGATATCGACAAGGTCGCACAAGCAATGGTGCTCACATTTGAAAACAGCGAAGTTAGAAGAAAGGAGTTCCTGCTGCTCGCGAAAGTCGAGGCGGATGTAACCGTGTCTCCGAGAACCATCAGGTTCAAGGACAGCCAAGACTCGCAGACGGTTAAGATTGAAACAAAGGATTCGTCACTTAAGCTTGTTTCCGTCGCCGCCGTCGCTGGAAATCTCATCATTGAACAAACGAAAGAGACTGCCCCAGGGCAATTTGATATGTACGTCCGCTCCGGGGCCACATTTGGACAGGCAATTGAGGTGATACGCCTTAATCTGGCTCGGGATGGCGCTGAAGATGGAATTGTGAGAGAGGTAACTCTTGGTTTTGCAACTCCAGGGCGACACCGCTTTTTGCCGTCAACGCTGGAACGTTCGGACTGCGTCGGCAATGAAGAAAGTAGAGTTCTCTTGCTTTTTACCAGCTCCTACACGCCCGTGAGCAATCAGGTTGAGTTGCTCGTTCAACTAGAGAACGGCGACCAGGTTCCCCTCCCCACCTCGCTTTATAGATTCCAACGCAAGGCTGAACGGATGTTCGAAGTACACATAAAACAACTAACGAAGGAATTGTTACCCGGTAAGTTTGTGGTGTTTAGTGTTGATGGTGACTCTTTTTCGCTTCCACTGATTGGAGAT
>JBCBLJ010000190.1:0-11534 GCA_038520195.1 Planctomycetota bacterium | reverse complement strand
CCTCGAGGCCACAGAGTTTTGCGGTCGTCGGGTACAGGTCGATCAACTCGACGAGACTGTCGCAAACCGCAGGTTGCTTGCCGGGGACAAAAATGATCAGCGGCACGCCCGCGGACTCGTCGCGCAGTGAAACCTTCGCCCAAAAATCGTGCTCGCCCAAATGGTATCCGTGGTCGCTCGTGAAAATCACGATGGTTCGGTCTTCGAGATCGGCGTCTCGTAGCGCCTTGAGAACCTTGCCGACTTGAGCATCCATGAAGGAGACCGAAGCATAGTATCCGCCGACCGCTTTCTTTTGTCGTCGAATATCCATCTTCATGTTCTTGCTTGTCTTGTAGTTGATTCCGGGCTTCGGGATGTCGTCCCAGTCTCCGGCTACTTTCTCCGGCAACTCCATCGAGGAATACGGCTTGAAAGGCGGGTAGTAGCTGCGTGGCGCGACGAAGGGCACGTGCGGTCGGACGAAGCCCACGCCGAGCCAGAAGAGTTCCTCTTTGTGCGCGTGAATCAACTCAACGGCTTTCGCGGCAGCCTTTCCGTCGGCGTGAACTTCGTCACCCCCATCGGCCTCGACGACCACAAAGGTGTTGCCGCCAACGACGGGCCGTTTTCCGTCCGGGTTCCCTTCGAGTGTTTCGCCGTCGCCCGCGGCCTTCCATTCCGGACCGGGTGTATTGAATCGGTCGGTCCAGGACCGTTCGTCGTCGGCACCGTTGAAGTGATTCGTCCGTTTCGGGTCGTTGCCAAGCTCGACGCCGCCTGGAACGCCCATGTGAAAGATCTTGCTAATGCGAGCCGTGTAGTAGCCGTTGTCTTTGAAATGTTCCGACCACATCGCTCGGTCGCCGATCTTCGGGCGCGGATTCGTATAACCGAGCGTCCCCGTCGCGTGTGGGTAATAACCCGACATGAAAGACGCCCGAGACGGACCGCAGTAGGTTCCTTGGCAGTAGGCTCGGGTAAACCGTGTCCCACGCGCCGCGAGCGAATCGATGTGGGGCGTTCGGCAGACGGTGTTTCCGTAACAGGACAACGCGGTTGCCGTCAGATCATCGGAGATGATGAACAAGACGTTGTACCGTTGGCTTGGTTGAGCATTCGCCATGACACTGACGAGCAACCACAGCAAACCGCAACCGAAGAGTCGCATGGTGTTTCTCTCAAATCGTAGGACGCGCCGGAGTTTTGCGCGAGCGGGAGACAGCCTCGTTTCGAGCCGCATAGCGCGAACGAAAGTCTAACTCGAAGGCCGCGCCGAAGCGTGCCTCTTCGCCGTTGTACTCTGACCAAGAGAAAAGATCGATGGTCCGGCTGCCAGCTAGGCGACCTTCTCCTCGGCGGCGTTGATTTTGTTGTAGAGCGTTTTCACGCTGATGCCGAGTTCTTCGGCCGCGACCTTTTTATCGCCCTCGTTCCTCTCGATCGCTCGCTGGATCGCGATCCATTCCACCTCTTTCATCGTCAACGGGCCTGCTTCGCGGATCTCCGTCCGCAACTGCCGGCGTGTGAAGTGCCGTGGCAGGTGTTCGGCATCGATGGGGAGTGCGTCGCAGAGGATCGATGCGTGTTCGATGACGTTCGCGAGCTCGCGGACATTGCCGGGCCACTTATGGGCAAGCAACTCGGCCTCCGCGGCATTCGTAAATGGCGTCGTTTGCCCGAGGTCTCCGCGATGACGTTTTAGGAGGTGTTCTGCGAGTGGAATAATGTCGTCGAGCCTGGAGCGCAGCGGCGGGACGTGGACCTCGAAGGTGTTGATCCGAAACATCAAGTCTTCACGGAACAATTCGTCTTCGACCATCTTCTCCAAGTCACGGTGCGTCGCACAGATCACGCGCACGTCCACGCGTTTGGACTGGTTGCTGCCGAGCCGACGAATGTCGCCGGTCTCCAAAACGCGAAGAAGTTTGGCTTGCATTGTGATCGGCAATTCACCGATCTCGTCCAGGAAAATCGTGCCGCCGTCGGCGACTTCGAACAGTCCGACACGGGCATTGTCGGCACCCGTGAAAGCGCCTTTGACGTGCCCGAATAGTTCACTCTCGATCAGATTCTCGGGAAGCGCGCCGCAGTTGATCGAGACCATCGGGCTATCGGCGCGCAGACTCACCGCGTGCACCGCTCGTGCGACCAGCTCTTTTCCACAACCCGTTTCGCCGCGGATCAACACGGTGCTTTCTGTTGGACCGACCTTGTCGATCAACTTTCGAACCGTTTGCATCGGCCCGCCACTACCGACCAGTTGCGAATCGCCGTCGGCCTGCTTGACTCGATGTTCCAACGCCGCCAACCGACGACACAGCGACAGTCGCTGATGGACATCGCTGAGAAGCTGCTTGATTCGCTTGAAGCTGCACGGCTTGGTGAGAAACGCGAAGACGTGATGATCGATTGCGGTGATCGCGGACTCCATATCGGGCCGGCCCGTAAGCACCACTGATTCGATCATCGGACGAATCTTCTGGGCACGCTCAATGACTTCGGTGCCCTTCATCCCTGGCATGTCGAGATCGACGATCAAGCAATCAAACGGCTCGTGTTCCAACGCAGCGATCGCGGTCGGCCCATCGGGGCAGACCACCACGCTGTGCCCGAGCTTTTCGAGCTGGCTTTTCATCAACGTTTGTAGCGCCGGCTCGTCGTCGGCGTACAGCACGTGCATGGATTCCGTTTCAGGCTGCTTCTGCGGCATGCTTCCAATCCAATTCCGATCGATCGAGATGTATGGAGCCGGCAATCGCGGGTGCGGACGGCCGCTCTTGTTTCGTTGGCTCGCTAGGAAGCCGCAAGACGAATTTTGAACCTTGGCCCTCGCCGCGGCTATGAGGTGTCAACGAACCATGATGAAGCGACACGATCCTGGAACTGATACTTAATCCAAGCCCGGTACCGGTGTCGTCGCGGCGGCGCGTGAAGAATGGTTCGAAAAGATGCTCCATCACGTCCTGCGACATCCCGCAACCATCATCTTGGACGACGACCACGGCTTGGTCGTCACCGCCGTGCGGGTCGATTTGTTGGTGGACGAAGACATCCACGTTGCCGTCGGTGTCCGTCGACTCGAGTGCGTTGGAAACCAAGTTGAGTACGACCTGCTGGATCTCCTGGGCGTTGCAATGGGCGATGACGCCCGCATCGCAATGTGTGTTGAGTGTCTTGCATCGATACTCGCCCACTTTACTAACCATCGCCGCGACCGATTCGACCAACGCACCAAGGTCTTCGGGGGCCCGACTGGAGTCACCAAGACGGCTGAAGTCGAGCAATCGCCGCGTGATGCCTTTGCACCGAAAGGCTTCCGATTGAATTTGCGTGAGGCTTTCGGCCAACTCGCTGCGCAAAGTCGACGGGATCGCGTCCCGCTCCGAGTCTGGCAAATCCTCGAGCGTCGACTCCACCGCTTCGGCCGTCCAAGCGATCACGCCCAGTGGATTGTTGATCTCGTGTGCAACGCCAGCGGCGAGATACCCGACACTCGCCAATTGCTCATTCCGAATGAGTTCACGGGTGCGATCTCGGACTTCCTGTTCGGCGTGCAGTTTTGCCCGAGTGACGTCCGCGACGGCGCGATTGAATCGATCGGTGATGTCGTTGACGGTTTCCGCCATCCGACCAATTTCATCATTCGTTCCAAGCTCGATCTTATGCTGATGATGTCCTGTGGCGATCAACTGTGAGCCGCGAAAGAGGGTGCGGAACGGCACTACAATGACGGTCCAGAACAACCAAAACAAGAATCCGATCAAGAACGCCGCGGCGCTGGTGTAGGTATAGAAACGACTGCGTCGACTTCGTTGTTCGGTACGAACGTTTTGGTGAAACGTTTTCATACCCTTTTGGATGGAATCAAAATGGGCCCGCGTGAGGAACACGAGTGATTCGAGTTGATTCGAGAACCGGCGATGAAAATCCTCGGTCGACTCGAATCGGTTGCGGAATAGAAAGTCGTTTCGGTCCATCTCCATGCAGGCCAAAAACGCTTCGTCGATCGCCAGCAGATCCGCACGCTGGTGATCGCGATTCACGAAGAGACTCTCGCTCTGCTCCTCGACGGCGTGCTGGTCGATCGTTTCACGATAAAGTTTCATCCGGCCGTGGAAGGACTCTTTCGTTCTCTCCAGAGCGAGGTACTCGTATTCCTTGCCACGTGCCTCGCGGGAGTCGAATTCGAGTGGAGGTTCTTCAAGCATGCCGCCAAAGAGTCCGTCGAGCTCCAGCTCCGCCATGATTTTGGCATGACTGGATTGCATCGAGGCGGCGAGCCGACTGAGTTCGATCGCGTGCGTGATCTCGTCGGCCAACTGACTAATTTCCGTCGTCAGAAGCCGGTCGCGACTGAGTTGGGACCAACTGCTGTAGACGAGCAACAAAATGACCAGCGCCAGACCTCCCAATCCAGCGATCATTTTGGTGCGAATTTTCCATTGTCGCATCGTCATCGTTGCCCTCCCTGGCTCGGGTGCGGTGCGGCCCACAGCGTCCAAGTGCCTGCGCGGATCAACCCGTTCGGGGCAGCCGTGAAACACAGGGCGGACGATAGGGACGAGGCGAATCCGCGGCAAGATCAGAGTGCGCCGATTCGCTCGATCCTGTCGTTTGGCGGGAAAAGAATAAGCCGCGAACCTTTCGAAAGGCTTTCGCGTCCCTTTGCCGAGGCGTGGGAATTCACTTGCTTTTTCCGGTGGAAGAAACGATACTTCTCACGTCGGGTCGCACTGACGCGGTGCGACGGACTACTCCGAACGCCGCTGGCACCACTCTTGTTGGCACAAGGGGCCGGATGCGTCTAACAATGCTATTGAAAAGGAGGTGATCAAGTGGATTATTGCTGTACTAGCCAACGGGGAAGCAACCCGTAGACAAAGTCGGCGGGCTGACGTTTAAGGGTCAGCTTCCCACTCGAGATCATCCTGATCATCGAGATACTTGCCCGTTTGCCGCGATTCTACCTTGGTCGTGGCAAACGGGTTTTTTCATGCGCCTCTCGGGGGGAATCATGCGGCTCTTGTTCCTCGATATTGACGGCGAGGCTCAGTCGACGCCGGCCACTTCGTCAGCCGCGCGCAGTCCGTGGTAAAACGCTTCTTCCATCAAGGCGACGCCACTCAAATCAGTGCCGGCGAAATGGATCCTCCCGAGTGGTTTTTGAGCCGCGTCCAGTTCACCGCTTGAAATCAAGCCCACCCGTGGCTGAATCATCGCGTGTCCCCACCTCATGAAGTCGACTCGTGTGATCAAGGAGCCGATGTCCGGGTGCGCTCGCTGAAGATCCGACACCACCACCGATGCCCAATCTTCCCAGGTCAGCTGCATCAGCTCTTTCCGCGACACTCGCGGATCGCTATCCAACAACGGTCGATACCATGTCAGGACCGTTGGGCCATGATCGACGCCAAGTTGATGCGTCGACGTCACATAGCCGAGCGAATGGCTGTCCATGAAAACATTGTCCCAGCACATCATTGCTTCTTCGTTCGGGCGCTCTCGCAAGTGGATGTTGGCGACGATCCAAGCACCGTATCGTAGCGACGCGATGGAACGTCCAGAGGTTGCCCAACCGGTGATCAACCTCGGTGCCAAGAACTGCGGCGCCGCGAAAATCAAGCGTTCCGCGTGAAAGTCTCGCGTCTCGCTGGATCCGGTGTCGAAGCAACGGATCGCAACCCTCTCATCTTGCTCCACGATCGAGCAAACAGCGTGCGAGCAACGAACCGACTCGGCCTCCGCGGCCAGATAATCGACGATTCGGCCGTTGCCTTCCGGCCAGGTGATCACGGCTTGCGAATCCGAACCGTCTCCGACGAGTCGCGAGGCAAAATAGAAGATGCCCGCCCAAGCGCTCGCTTGTTCGATCGTCAGTCCATAGTCGTCGCGGCAAGAGTAGTCGACCAACCAGCGAAGACGCTCGGAAACGAATCCCCGTTGTTTCATCCAAGCCGCCATCGAAATCGAATCCAACTCGCCAAGCACTGGCTCCTTCGCACTCGCCGCCGTCGGAATGCAAAAGTATCGCCGCCCCCGTTCGTCGCGCCGCGCGGCCCACTCGTTCATCTCCGCGCGAAACCGCGACGCCTCGGCCAGCTCTTCGTCGGTCGCACCCGTGCGTGGATAGAGTCCTTCGTCCCACACTCCTGAAAAAACGCGTTCCTCCGGCTCTCGGCAAAGAGAATGTTCCGTCATCATCGGCGCACCCTTCGCATCTTTGCCAGTGGCCACGCCCATCTCTTCAAACAGCTCGATCAGGTGGGCGTTCTCACGCATCGGGACGGGAACGTAGTGAGCGCCCCATGGGAAACGAAACCCATCCCGTTCGCCCGAGAGTGCGGTCCCGCCCGGCGACGGTGACATCTCCAAGACAACAACGTCTTCGACGCCTCGACGCTTCAATCGCCAAGCAGCCGAAAGTCCAGCAATGCCTCCGCCGACGATCACCACCCTGGCCGACACGGGAGAATCATTCGGTTCGGGCGGACGCCAACCGTCACGCAAACGATGGCCAGTCAAAAAATCCGGACTCAACAACTCGCCGTCAAACTTGAACCCGCCTTGACGCCCGCATCCCACGAGCGCGGAAACCGGGACGCCCGCGACCAACGCCAACAACTCACGCCTCGAGACGTTCACCCTCCCATACTCCATTCTTCCTCGTAAAGCCTCACGAGGATTTGATCATTCAATCGGTTGGGTGGAGAGTCCAACGGCACGATGTCGTTGGGCAATTCGAACAGAGCACCCATGGTCGGCACGTCCAAAAAGCGGAGACCCTCTGGCAAACGTGATGTAACCGTTGATTCGTCGGGGCCGACAAATGGAGTCGGCGAAGCGAGAGCGTATCCCCAAACACCAAACGTTGGGACCGAAGCGCGATACGGGATGGCGTCGAATCCCGCCGCGTTGAGTGTATTCAGAATGCACCAGTACGACTTCGGCGCGACCAGGGGCGAAGTGCACTGCACAGAAACGGTGGCTTCGTCGGTCAAGCGTTTTCGAAGCAAGCCGAAAAACCGCGTCGAATAGAGCTTGCCGATCGAATAGGAGCCCGGGTCTGGGAAGTCGACAATGGCGGCATCAAAACGCGAGTCCTCTTCCGAGACCCAAACGAAGGCATCGCGGTTCACCACCGTGACCCTTGGATCATGGAGTGCCCGCTCGTTCAATTCGGCCAGCGGTTCAAACTCCGATGCTAACTTCGTGATCGCCGGATCCAAATCGACTAGAGTCACCGATTCGACGTTCGGATAGCGAAGCACTTCGCGCACCGCCAGTCCGTCTCCGCCGCCCAGTACTAGCACGTTCTTCGCTTTAGCCGCCGACGTCATGACCGGATGAACCAGCGCTTCGTGGTATCGATACTCGTCGCGAGAATTGAATTGCAGATGACCGTTGAGATGCAATTGAAAGTGGCCGCGATTCTTCGTGATCACGATCCTTTGGAACGATGACTGCGTCGAATAGACCACCGGGTTCTCAAGGATCAACTGCTCCGTCCAAGTCGTGAATGTATCCGCCTTGATGAACGCGACCGTCAAGACGCCCATCACCAGAAACGATCGGCCGCGCAGCGCCGTCAGTCCACGGGAATCCAGAAGCGGACGCAGTAGATACGTGCCCCACAATCCGACGATCGCGTTCAGTAGTCCGAACAGCAACGAAGTCCGCACGAGCCCGAGGCGTGGGACGAGTAGAATCGGAAACAAGACCGACGCCAGCAGCGCGCCGATATAGTCAAACGTTAGCACTCGCGCAACCAACTCGCGGAAGTCCAAGTGATCCTTCAGGATCCGCATTAACAGCGGGAGTTCCAGTCCCACGAGCGTTCCGATCAGCATCACGGAACCGAACAAGGCAATCCGGAACCAAGTGATCTGGGCGAACGCGAGAAACAGCAGCGGTGCGGACAATCCGCCAACGAGCGCCAATGCGATTTCAATTTCAATGAACGTTCGCGCCACACTGGTGTCAACATACCGCGACAGCCATGAGCCAATGCCAAGCGCCGAAAGATAGACCCCGATCACCAGTGAAAACTGAGTGACCGAGTCACCGAGCAAATAACTGGCCAGCGTCCCCGCCAGTAGCTCATAAATCAATCCGCACGTCGCGATGACGAGCACGTTTAGATAGAGCAAGTAGTGGGGCGCTCGATGGATCATCCAAGGATCGCCGCGCCAATGATGATCGAGATTCCGATGACAACCGCGCTCACGATCATACCCACCGCCATGTTGTGCTCTTCGCCGATCTCTTTCACGATCGAGAATGGCGTGATCTTATCCAGAATCAACAGGCAGACAAAGAAGACGATGATCCCGACCACCGAGAACACAAGCGCCGCAACCAGGTGCTCACCCAGCAGGTGCATTGAACTGTCGGCTTTCTCCTGAGCCAACAACGACAAACCATTCATACCAAGAATCTCCATGCTATTTTCCTCCACCCCAAGAACCGCCGATCACCCGACCGCCTCCACCGCTACCGCCACTGGAGAGTGATTTCAGAATGCCGTAGTCAGTGGCTTTCCACCCGAAGGCCGAAGCCGTCGTGAACCAGCCACAGACGACGATCCCGACAATCAAGTAAAGACGTGAGAGATTGGATTTCATCATTCACTCGTCTGACGCGTACGGGCTGTAGTCGCTTTCGCTCCAACGATTCACTTCAAAGTTGTGCAGGTAAAACATCACGCCGACCGGCACCAACGAGATCGCGATCAATGCATAGAAGAGCAGCCATCCGTCCATGCGAGAACCGCCGATGAAAATCCCGACGAACACGAGGTACGCGAGAAACCCGAGCCACATGGCATAGAACGAACCGCCCGGAGACGGGCTCGGCTGGATCACGCCGACGCCCCATGGCCGTCGCAAGTCTTTAACGCCGAACCGCTCCTCGATCTCTTCTGGTTTGACGTAGTGTCCGAGTGAGACCGTGATTTCGGCGTCGTTGCCGAAGCCGCTCTTCTCCCACGACAACATCCGTGGCGGCGCGATGTAGTCGGCGGTCTGAACTGTGTCGCCCACCTTCACTCGCCAATAGAACTCGCCGATCACATACTCGACGTAGGCGATTCCGCGGTCGTAGATTCGAAAGTCGTCGTTGTCGAATCGGGCCTTGTCGCTCGTCAGTTTCGGCGGCGACTGGACGGTCTCGACAATCGACCAATGGCCCTCATTGCACACCAGCCACCGAAATCCCTGCGTCTTGTTGTAGAGTAAGTGTTCGGTCCATGGATAGCGTCGGCCTTCGTACTTGACGAATCGCCTCATGAAGCCGATGACCGTGAAGGTGTGTTCGCCGATCTTGCCTTCGGTCCCCAGCGGGATTTCCGGTTTGACTTTCTGCTGGTACAGCGATTGGAAGACTTTGAGTTTTCCTTTGTCGGCATCCAATAACGCCGTGCAATTTGGACAACCGATACGGAGCGTTTCGTCCGGAGCACGTAGCGCCAGCGGTCCGCCGCACTCGGGACAATTGCACTGCATCGCATCGACATGTTCAATGCCGGCACTCTCGTCCAAGGAAGATAAATCAATGCCGATCTCTTCGAGAGAAACTCGTTGTCCCAGGAACGCCGCCTGGGCCGTCCCGTCGACGGATTCGCCGTAGTCGTACGTCGCGACTGCACCACTGTCACCGTAAAGATCGACGAAAAAGTGCTTCGCGTTTGGCTTGAATGCCCAAGGCAAATCGCCCTCGGCCGACTCCGCCGTCGCCATCCCCTTTTCGCGTACCGTCAACTCATCCTCTTTGAGTTTCGTCGACTGCCCGACCTCCAGTGAGTCGAATCCCGGCAACCGAGCGCCCGACGCCAGTCGCCGTTTCTGCGTGAGCCAGAACTCGCCCTGTGCCTCCGCAAGCCAACCCCAGCGTTCACCGCCAGCGAAAGCCAGATACCATTCGTCCCAGGAACCGCCGGCGGAATGCCGGTAACGGACGCGGCCAACGATCGTGAATGACTTGCCTTTCCACTTGCCGGTCATCCCGCGATGAAGGCCCGACGCGGGGTTCCCGATTTCGGACACTTTTCCGAGGTCTTCGACGTCGCGATCGGAGCGGCCGATTGCGGTATGGCAAAACTCGCAGATCGTCACCAGTGTCGAAGCCGTCTTGAACTCCGCCGGTCCGCCACACGCGGGACAGTTTGTGATCCGCTGCTTCACGAGTGAGCCTCCTCCTCAAGCATCGAACTCCCTTCAAGATGGTCGTTGACCATTTCCCGCGTGACTTGTCTCACCGAAACTCGCGCTGAACCTAGCCGAAGCCGTAATTCGTTCTCCCAATTCCAGCGGGGGCGTTGGCGGCAGCAATAAAGGTTAAATGTGGCGAATCCGAATTCGGGGTACGTGTGACATGCCAGGTGCGATTCGCTGAGCAAGTACAACGCCGTGATGCCACCGGGTGACGGAAAAGCGTGCAACTGCGGAGTGCCGACGACACAGAGGCCGAGGTCTGCAACGACTTCGTCACAAATCTCGCGCAATACGGATGCGTCACGCAGTCGTGATGGTTCGCATCCCGATGCGTCAACGATCCATTCGATGCCGCCGGTGAAACCGGCGAGGGGACTCGGCGCGTTCGGCACTCCTCGCCTCAGGGTGCTGCGGGCGGTGGCGGAGGCGGCGGTGCCTGTTGCGAGGCGAACAGCGCGGCAAGCGCGGGAACCGTTCCGGCGGCCGCCCAGCCTTGCATGCCCGCCGTCCAAACCATCGTGTCGGCGTCGATCTCTCCTGACGCAACGCCGCTGGCAAGTTGCGCCATCGCGAACGGGCCCTGGGTCGCTCCGCCCACAGCAACATGCCAGGCACCCGGTGGCGGCGGTGGTACGGCACCGCCGGCTGCGACGGTACCGGCTGCGGGCGCCGCTCCGGCACCCATCATCGGTCCCATCATTCGACCCGCCATCGCCATGCCGAGACCGAGCCCCATTCCGTCGGCGGCCATCCCGCCCGCGGGGTTTTCCGCGGCGGTCGTGATCGCGTTGCCCATCTGATACGCCTGGAAGCGATTCATGTCGCCGATCACTCCCATGCTGGTGCGAGTATCGAGGGCTTTTTCGACCGCTTCCGGCAACGAAACATTCACGACGACAAGCTGCGGACAGTCGAGTCCATACTCATCATCGATCTGCTCGACCACTTTCTCCTGAACGGTCCGGGCGATGTCGCCATAGCGCGCGGCGAGATCGAGCGCGGCAATCTTTAGCTCGGCGACCGCCTGCGAGAACGATGAAGTGATCATCGAACGCAGCAAGTCGGTAATCTCGTCAGAATTGAATTCGCTATCGGTCCCGACGAGCTCTTTCAAGAGTGCCTTGGGATCGACCGCCTGAAGCGCATAAGTCCCGAACGCTCGAATCCGAATCGGTCCGAATTCGGGGTCGCGAAGCATGATCGGGTTCGGTGTTCCCCACTTCAAATCCGTGATCTGCTTCGTGCTGACGAAATAGACCTCGGCCTTGAAGGGACTTTCGAAACCATACTTCCAGCCGTTGAGTGTCGACAGAATCGGCATGTTCTGCGTCGACAATTCGTAGT
>JBCBLJ010000740.1:0-4224 GCA_038520195.1 Planctomycetota bacterium | reverse complement strand
TGAACTAACATTTTGCGGGGGATCAAAATGGATCGCGGTGATGTGCTCCGCGACGCGTTGCTGGCGAAGATCAAGCGTTTCCAGCTTACCTACGACGAAAACCAGCTTCTGCACAGTTCCAACTATCGCTTGGTTGTGCGGAGTATCGATTCAAAGCGAAGGGTTTTCGTCGTAGGTAAGCTGGAAACGCTTGATCTTCGCCAGCAACGCGTCGCGGAGCACATCACCGCGATCCATTTTGATCCCCCGCAAAATGTTAGTTCACACTTCGATCAGACTCTCACCGGTCATCTCGGCGGGCTTTTCCAATCCCATTAACGCGAGCACCGTCGGCGCGATGTCGGCCAGTCGCCCGCCTTCTTTGAGCGTTTTCGATTCCTGCCCGGGCTCGACGACGATCAATGGTACGTCGAAAGTCGTGTGCGCGGTGTGAGGCCCGCCGGAAACGGGATCGATCATTTGTTCACAGTTGCCGTGGTCGGCGGTGATCACCAGCGAGCCACCTTTCGCGATCGTCGCGTCGACGATTTTCCCAACGCAAGCGTCAACCGTTTCGACGGCTTTCACCGCCGCTTCGATAACACCGGTGTGACCGACCATGTCGCCGTTGGCAAAGTTAACGATCAACAGTTCGCACTGGCCCGACTCGATTTCACGAAGCACAAACTCGGTGACTTCCGCGGCCGACATTTCGGGCTTTTGATCGTAGGTCGAAACGTCGCGCGGTGATTGGGCCATTTCTTGCGATTGCCCAGGGAATGGATCGTCGCGATAGTCGTTGAAGAAAAACGTGACGTGAGGGTACTTTTCGGTTTCGGCACATCGGAACTGCTTCAAGCCCCGCTCGCTGACGTACTGGCCGAGGATGTTCGGCATCTTTGGCGGCTTTTCAAAGATGACTTTGGTGGGCAAACCGGTTTCGTACCCACTCATGGTGGCGAAGTACAGATTGTCGATCTGTTTGCCTCGCTCGAACCCGCCGCCGTCGATCGCCGACCACACGTCGTCATCGTAGACAAAGGCTTTGGTGATTTCACGTGGCCGGTCGCCGCGATAATTGAAGAAGACAACCGCGTCACCATCACCGATCGTCACGGGTTTGCCGCCGTCGGCGATCACTGAAGTGGCTTCGATGAATTCGTCACCGCTGCGACTGGGCTCGGTCGGATTGTCGTAGTAGGACTGAATGGCATCGGCGGCCGATGTTGCCGTTCGTGATGCGCCTTTTGTCATCGCGCTGTAAGCGGTCTCGACACGTTCCCAGCGAAGGTCGCGATCCATTGCATAGAATCGTCCGATCACGGTCGCGATTTGTCCGACGCCAACTTCGTCGAGTTTATCTTGGACCTTTTGCACGTACGCGAGACCACCCGTGGGCGACGTGTCGCGTCCATCGGTGATCGCATGCACGACCAATTGATCGGCGGGCAAACCCGATTGCTTGTACAAATCAATGATCGCCAGCGCGTGATCAAGATCGCTGTGCACGCGGCCATCAGACATCAACCCGAGCACGTGCAGTTTCCCCCCCGTCGATCGCACGTGTTCGAGTGCACCCAGCAGCACCTCGTTTTTGAAGAAAGCACCATCTCGAATCGCGCGGGTGATCCGCATGACTTCTTGATCGACGATCCGCCCGGCGCCAATGTTCTGGTGGCCGACTTCGCTGTTGCCCATCACGCCATCGGGCAGACCGACATCTTCTCCGGAGGTCTTGATCAAAACGCTCGGGTACTTTTCCATCAACGCGTCGGCGACGGGCGTTTGAGCCTGAACGACGGCATTGGCGTGGTCCCACTGGGCATGCGGATTCTTTCCCCAGCCATCACGAACAATCAGAACAATGGGTTTGCGGCGAACTTCGGTCACGGTCGATACTCGTCAGGTCATGGGTTCCGATTTTGCAGTCTTCACGTTACGAAGAACGCTCGCAAATGGCCATGGGGGGCGACGTTTGACCGAGGATTCGCAGGCTGACAGGGTGTTTCGTGGCGCTGATTCGACTCGACTCGACTGATTGTTTTCGTGACCCCGCTCCGCTGGAACCGGATGAGTTCGAAGCGGCCCTGGAAGAGGGCGTGCGTTGGCGAGATGGCTGCATCGAACGAGACGATTGGACTCGTGAGCAACTCGAGCAATTCGGTGACGAACCAAGAGAGGAAATCTCCGCGGGGCTTTCGACGACGACCGGCCTGCGATTGATCCCCGAGAAACTTTTGCGCGGATACGAAAAGTACAGGGAACAGAGCCTGCTGGGGAGTGTGTTCGAGATCGCCAACGGCATGCACGATGAACTGGACGCGATCGTCGTTTTTGGAACTCCGCTGGGAAGCCAATGCGTTCGTGCGTTACAGCACGCGTGTTGCGATCCCTATCACAACGAACAAGATCGCGCGACGCGAGGCAGTAAACCGCGAATCTACTTTGCCCACGACAAGCTGGATAACGACGCGGCGCAATCCTTGATCTGGCGGATGCAACGTGGCGGTTACGGTGAACTCGACGCGGAGCGAAACTGGATGCTCATCGCTCTCGATACATCGATGCGAGACTCTCCGGTGTTTGCTCAATTGCTGCGGGCAAAACCGATCGATTGCGTCGCCTTGGTTGAGGACGGTCATTGGCTGAACCCGATCGCCCGACAGATTGCTCCGTCGGCACCCGCTCCGAACAAAGACTACTCAACGGCCGTCAATGGGACCGGCCTCGTTGATTGGAAGTGGCCACTGACCCCGTTCAATCTCCTGCCAGCCGCATTTCTTGGGCTGGACGTGATCCAACTTTTGGTCGGTGCCTATGAAGTCGCGGAGAACTTTCGAACCGCACCGCCGCGAGAAAATCTGGCGATTCAATTCTTTGCACTCGAGCAGATCGCCCGCAAAGAACACCGGCGGATCGCGTGGTGTGTTTTTGACGAAGCGTTGATGACATTTGCGGACTGGATGGAAAATCATCCTCGAAGAGTTGTCGCTCGACGCCACAATGAAGCCACAAAGTCCAAGATGGCATCGATGTATCACCAACTCGTTGTCGAGAAGCCGCGAACGGATCTGTTAGACGGAATCGAAAACCACCGAACGCAAGCGGTCCAAGCACTTGATGAAGGTTGGCGATACAGCGGCATCGTGACGACACGTTGGCTGCTCCCGCAGATCGACACGCACACGATGGGGCAACTGTTCCAGTTGATGATGCTCGCACCTTGATCCGACTAGACACCACTCCGATCGACACCCTCGCCTGAGGTGGATGCGCGAAGCGAACGACGAAAGAGGACGATCGCGGCGGGAGCAACACCGACCACCGCGCCCGCCAGATGGGCTTCGACCAATGGCACAAACTGGGCTGAATCGACGAAGAGTGTGTTTCCTGTGTGCCATTCGTAAACGAGCTTCGCGAACAGTCCACCCAAAGCGGCGAGCCACGCGATCGCTGGTCTTGTTTGCTTATGACGCAATGCATCACAGAATTGGTTTGCGATGAACCAAGTAAAGAGCCCCGTATCGATTCCGCTCAACCCTCGATAGACGGCCAGTTCGGGGTGCGTCCACCGAACCATCAGCGACACAACGGCCGACGAAACCATTAGAAAAACGGGGAAAAAACCGCGTTGATTTCGCTCGCAGAGGATACCGAGCGCGATAAACATGCCCAGATCCCAAAACAGGTGTCCTCGATCGAAGTGAGTGAGGTGGCCGGTCCAAAGTCGCCACCATTCTCCGTCGGCGAATGCGGATTGATGGAGTTCGAAAACGCTCTCAAGTGGCGGCGCGACGTGAGTCAAAAGGGCGGCGAGTGACACCAGTAGCGTCACCGGAGCCAGCCGAAGGAGTTGGGCGAGGTAGGTCATGACAGTGTTCATTCAATCATGAATCCGAGACGTAGGTCGTCGGGGCGACCGAAAGTCGTCCGCCCATGACCAAGGTCAGGAAAAGGAGAATCAATTCCGTCTGTCGCGTGGAAACACCATCGGCTCCCCGCGCGTCCTCCGCTACCCAGCGAATTCACTCATCCGTCGATGAATCCACCGGCATCGGCTCACTTTTGCGAGCGGCCCTTTCGACGCCGTGACATCGCTGCGGCACCGGCCCCGCCCATCGCAAGGATCGCGGTGATGGGATCGATCGCGCCGCCACCGCCACCGCCGCCGCCGACATCGAGGTCCACGCCGCGTGACGTCGGTCTCGTTCGAGGCGTCGATGGTGTGGTCAGCGGATTGGTCTC
>JBCBLJ010000893.1:0-3286 GCA_038520195.1 Planctomycetota bacterium | reverse complement strand
TCGAAGAGTCACATCGGTATTGGGGCCAAGAGTTCGCGGTCCGTAACGATTTGCGCGGCGATCGCTCCGGTGCGAACATCGACAACATCCGACCGCGAATCGAAGTTTCAAGTGTCATCAAGGCGTCGCAAGCGATCAGCACCGAGATCGTGCTCGACAGATTACTCGATCGCATGATGACGGTGGTCTCCGAATGTGCCGGCGCGACACGAGGCGTGTTGTTGCTACCCCACGATGAATCCTGGTCGATCGCTGCCGAGTGGGCCGTGTCGACCGGGACGCTCCAACGCACACACACGATCTTGTTGGAGGACTTCGAAGGTATCGCTCACTCCGCCGTCCGCTACGTCGAGCGAACGCGGCAACCGCTTTGCGTTGACGCCGTGAGCAAAGATCCTCGATTTGAACACGATCCACACGTTCGTTCGACCGATCAACGATCGGTTCTATGCATCCCCGTCCATCAGCAAGGCCGAATCGTAACGATCCTTTACCTGGAAAATGAACTCGTTGAGGGTGCTTTTGCCGAAGACCATGTCGAAGTGTTGCGGATGCTCTCTTCGCAGACCGCGATCTCCATCGAACACGCGAATCTCTACTCGGAGATGGAAGATCGGGTTGCGGCGCGGACGGTGGAATTGAAAGAGTCAAACGACCGGCTCAAAACCGTCTTCGACAACGTCGCTCAAGGACTGTTGCTAGTCGATCGCGAGGGAAATTTGACCGGTGAATATCCACCGATTCTAAAACGCTGGTTTCCCGGTGGTGTTCCTTCCGATTTGCCAGGATTCTTTGAGTCGGATAGTGAATCACAACAGATGTTCCAAATCGGCTGGGAACAGGTGCTGGACGGGTTCTTGCCTCTGGAGGTCTGCGTTGAACAATTGCCGGGCGAGGTCCAGGTGAATCAAAACCGGATTTTGGATTTCTCTTACCGACCGATCCTCGACGAAGACCGGCAGATGCGATCGATGTTAGTTGTGGTGAGCGACGTCACGCTCGAACGCGCGAATGCGAAGGCCGAGATACGGCAGCGACAGCTGATGACCGTCTTTGAGAACGTCAGCAAAGACCCTGTGGGGATCCACGAGTTTCTGTGCGAAAGCGAGCAGATAATTGAAGAGATCCTACGCGGCGTCTCAGGCCCGGAGGTCGATCGCCGACTGGTTCATACGCTCAAAGGAAACACCGCGCTCTACGGACTGGAAGAAATCAGCGTCCTTTGTCACGAACTGGAGAGGGACCTTGCAGAAGAAGATCGCGAGCTGCAGCAGCCCGAGCGGATGAGGTTGGCGGAAGAGTGGTTGCGAGCACGGTTGGATATCGAGCGATTCGTAAAACAGGGTTCCACAGCGATTCGTGTCCCAGTCGAGGTGTACCAGCGGCTGCTTGCCGAGATGCGTGCCGCGGGAGACGACTTCGCCGAGGACCTCTCGCTCTGGACGCTCGAGTCCGATCGATCCCGGTTGGATCGGATCGCCGAACAATTGGTTCAGCTCGCCGAGCGGCTCGGGAAATCTCCGGTTCAGGTCCAAGTCGAGACCGATGGCGTCTACTTTCCCGACATCTGGCGAGGTTTCTTTGCGGCACTCGTGCATGTCATCCGCAATGCGGTGGACCATGGATTGGAAAACGCCGACGAACGGCGTGCCGCGGGTAAGTCCCAAGCCCTTCTTACGTTGCGTTCAAGAGTCTCCGACTCAGGGGAGTTTGTGCTTGAGGTGAGCGATGATGGGCGCGGAATCGACTGGACGGCGATTCGTGCCAAAGCCGCTGAATGCGGGCTACCCTGTCAAACGGAACGGGACCTGACCGACGCGCTGTTCAGCGACGGCTTTTCGATGCGCCAAGTCACCACGCCGGTTTCCGGCCGCGGCGTGGGTCTGCCAGCCGTTCGTGCCGCATGCGAGGAACTGGGCGGTCGCATCGAGGTCGAGAGTAAACCCGGTCAAGGCACCCGCTGGCGGTTCGTTTTCCCCGGAACCCTGATTCGCCGTTCACCGCGTCCGTCGGCGGCGACAGAGCTGTGAGATGTCGGCCGGCGCGGGGACACGTGGCAGGCAGAAATCGGATCAAACCGTTGGCCCGATCCACGATCCTTGTCTCCCACGTTTAGCCCGTCGCGGTTGTCACCGAGCCGATCGATCGACGTGACGGTCGAATCCCACATCTCTTGCTCGTACACTGTGGCGGCAGGTACCACCGTGATGCGAGAGATTGATGGCCGCGAAAAGACGAGCAACGATGCAGAGGCGATGGATCATCCAGTTCGTGGTGATCGGAGTGGCGTTCATTGCTCACGCGAATGCCGACGACGGACGTGAGTTTGTTTCCAACGGCCGCTTGGTGCTCGGCACCGACGTGAATCTCTCCGCCTCCGTACGCTCGGGTGACCTCGACGGTGACGGAGACGTCGACGTTGTGGTGGCCAACGGCCGGCACTGGCCGCAACAGAACTATCTGTTCTTCAACCACGGCGAAGCGAGATTTACCTTGCATCGTCCATTGGGCGTCGACCGTGCCACGAGCTACGCGACTGAGCTGGCGGATCTTGATGGCGACGGCGACCTGGACATTGCCGTCGGAAACGACATGGCACCCAATCGAGTGTTCTTCAATGACGGAACCGGACGCTTCGATGCTGGAACCGTGTTCGGCACAATCAGCAGCGTTCGTAGCCTGACGCTAGCGGACATCGACCTGGACGGCGACGTTGATCTCCTCGTCACCTGCCGCAAGCGACAGAACTACATCTGCTTTAACGACGGCAAAGGGGGATTCGCCCGATCGCAGGCCTTCGGAACACGGAATGATTCGACGATCGATGTGGCGGTGGGAGAAATCAATGGCGATGGGAACTTGGACCTCGTGCTCGCCAATCGCGACCGACAAGCCAACCGAGCGTTACTGAACGATAGCAAACTGAATTTCGACAAGATGATTGAGTTTGGCTCAGGCGTCGATGAAACACGGGCGGTAGCGATCGGCGATGTCAACGGTGACGGACGGCCCGATTTGATTCTCGCCAACATCGGAACATCGAACATGGTTTGTTTCGGGGACGCCGATGGTCAGTTTGTTCAATCCGTCCAGTTCGGCCGTGCCGCGGCCGCCACTTATTCGCTCGCGGCCTCCGACCTCGACCGTGACGGCGACCTGGACCTCGTTTGCGGCAATGTCGGGAGCCCCAACGTGGTCTACTGGAACGACGGAACAGGCAAAAAATTCTCGCCGTCGACGTTTGACGACGCTAGCGCGACCTACGGACTCGTGGTCGATGATCTCG
>JBCBLJ010000684.1:0-4601 GCA_038520195.1 Planctomycetota bacterium | reverse complement strand
GTTCGGGCTGGCTTCGCGCCAGATTCCAGGCGAGATTGTTGGCGGCGACGCCGAGTCGTGGTGCCGCTTTGAGCGCCAGTTCCAAGTGCTCCCGTTCGAGTTCCAGTTTTCCGTCTCGTATCGCAGCGATCGCGAGGTTGAGATGGATCATTGGGGCGGTGTCGTCAGAGTTGACCATGCGAGACACCAACGCGTCGATCCGTTCGGCCAGCGCGGGGGTGGCATCACGCATCGCCGTGAGTGATTGGTACGGCCGACTATCTTCGGGCGCAAATTTGAGCGCCATCTCCAGTAGCTTGAGACGGGCCTCGTGATCAAGTGGTCGTTCTCGATGGAGTGCTTCGCTCCAGCTGAAATAAACGTCGGCAAGCACGCGTCGGATCCGAGCGATTTTGTCGTCCGGTACCCGCTGGTACGCAGCGACCTTGCTGAGCAATGTTGCGGCGCGATCGTAGTGTTCCATGAAGGCTTCGAGCCGGGCCCATTCGATCCGCGCATCGATATTGGTAGGCTCTTGGCTTGCGATGGTTTTGAAGTGTCGCAGCCCTCGCGAAGCGGCGTGTTCCGCTTCCAAACGCTCTCCCTTGGTGACGTACAGCTGCGCGAGCAGAAGATTAACCGACGGGTCGCCCTTCTCCAGGATCGCGTAGTGACCAATCGCGTCGTTGACGTTTCGGTGAAGCAATTCGTACTCGGCCATCATTTGCCGGGCCCGAATGTCATGCGCGTTGGCTCGTAGCGCCGCGGAGAGGTGCCAGCGAATCCGTTCGGTCCGTTCGAAATCATCGTCGTCATCGCGAAGCAATTGACTGGCGATGAAAAGGTGCGACGGTCCGTAGCCGACACGCGACTCGGGCGCGAGTTCTTTCATGATCCGCCGGCCGCGATCGTATTCCTTGTTTTCAATCGCGATCAACGCCATCCGATGCCGCGCACCGCGATCACCGGGCTTGAGTTGCAGGATCTTTCGAAGCCAGAGTTCGGCCGTTCGGTATTCGCCCTGCTGATGAGCGGCCAATGCGGCTTTGGAGTATCGTTCGGCGATTTCACCACGACTGACCGCCTGACTGGACCAGTAAATCAAGGCGCACAAGCCACAGCACGCGATGGCAGGAATGCCGAGTGCGACCTGGATGCGGCCACGTTCGCGGAGGATGTATTTCACCCAGTTCGTTGCCAACTTGGAAGCCATCCCTAATTCTCCTTCAAAATCGCTTGTCGAAGGTTTTGGCGAGCCGCGTCGAACAGGTCGACCAGTTGATCCCGTTCATGTTCTTCCAACGGAGCGTCACTCACGGCAAAGAGTTGGACTTGCGTGGTGGTGTCAGAAACCATGCGACCGGAGGAGCCGTTGAGATGTGTTACGAGCGGGCTCTGGCAAATTCGGCTCGTCCAATATTCGGTCTCGCAGGTCATCGTTTCGCCTTGACTATCGAAAAGGCTGAACAGCAAAAGTCCCGACTGACCGCCGGTCCCAAGCATTTCCACTTGGACCATCTTCCGCTCGGAATCGCTACCCTCGATGGTTTTCGTACTTAGCGGCGTCCAGCCCCGGCTCGAGTAGCAGGTCGAAAGGTCATGCCAGCCGTGAAACGGGTAGTCCACCGAGACTTGAGCGGTGGCGGACTGCGAAACGTATTTCCAGACCTCACTGAAGGCCCCCTGGTCCGAACCGCGTTCACGTTGTTCGGTCTCGTATTCCTTCAACAGCCATGGGCCGTGACGTTCGGGAAGCACTTCGCGGCGGAGTGACATCATCGGCGTCCGGAGGCGCATCGTTGTCTCGCCGCTGGCGAGCACAATGACTTGCAGTGAGCCGAGGATCGCGATCAGCATCGCAAAAGTGGTCAGCGGTCGGATGCGACGACCGATCAAATCGGCGAAACCATATGTTCCGTCAACGGAGAGTCGCTTGCGGGTCACGACCGCGCCGTGGTCGTTCGAGGAACCAAGGACCTTGTCCCATACCAATCGCTCCAACGGGACTTCGGTTTGGTCGTCCGTTCGAGTGACCGACCGTTTCGGGAAATCGGGATGATCCCACAGTGCGGCGAGGCCACAGACCAGTTGATCGGTGCTGAGCAGCAGGACGAAACCGACGGCCATCAAACTGATTCCGAGCATCGTGTGGATCCAACCATGTGTTAGGTCATATCCGTAGCGATCCGACAGCAAAACGATGATACTGACCCGGGCGATGTTTGCGATCAACGACCAGAAGGCGGCGGCCCCGACGAGCCAGACGGTCGACTGCACCGAACGCCGCCAGTACACCGCCATCAGCAGCGCGACCGACACCAGCAAGAGCTGTCCATGAAATCCGCTGCATGCTTCGGCGACAAAAAGCTGACCGCTATCGAGCTGAAAGACGCTTCCAGCGAGAACGTGATTCACTTCGCTCCAATCGAGGATCTTCGAAACAAACTGAGCGGTCGTCGTTTGCATACCACGCATGAAATGAAAGTCGACGCCGAACGGCGGCGGAACGATCATCCAACAGAGGAGCCAAGGCGCAAACAATTCTCGCGCGGAAGAGCCCGTCATTCGAACGATGACTGCCGCGAGACTGATCAAGAAAGCGACGACGGCGAGCCACGGCGATACGAAAATCACGCCCACCGCCATTATGACGATTGACGCGCCGAGCAGGCATGTCGCGAGCAAGTCCGCCTGCGACGACGGCTGTGCCGCTTGCTTGGGCCACCGATCGACGAAGAGCCAAACGACGATGACCAGCGCGACCGGAAAGAACTCATAGTGAGGTCGGAATTGCCAGAGATTCGTCAGATGCTTGAAAACGAATGGCAGCTGCAACAAGAGGATGATGATTGAGATCCAATCATCCCGCTGCAGCGCGCTAATTTTTGATGGTCGTTGGCCAGACATCCTGGGAGTCTTCGAGATCTGTGGACGCAGAAGTCCACCGATGCGCGCAAACGTCTAGCGCGTCTCCCGGAACCCCCGCTGGTTCACCCATGGTTTCCTCAATGGAGGATAACCCTCATGCAGTGAAGGGTAGCCCACAACCAAAACGCGACGCGTGATTTTTTACGGATCCAATCAACCGAAAGAGCCAAGCGGGCGGATAGAAACGCCACAATCCTTACTCGCGTTTCGTTCGGGGTTTTCGTTTCGGGCGATGCCGTAACACGGCGCCGGCGAAGAGCATTGCGGCGATGCTCAGGTTGCTCGGTTCGGGAACCGCGGAGCGTTCGAAAGTGAGCCAGGCGTAATCCTGCGGAAGCACAAAGTTCGTCGAGGTGAACGCCGGGACCACGTCCGACGGATCCCAGTTGCTGTAGTTAAACTGCGGTTGAATCCAAGCTAGCGTCACACGTGTTCCGTTTCCGAACGTCCCGTTCGGAATGAGTGCGCTGACCGTCGGCCCCGTCTCATTGGGTAGATCGCCGACGACGTTCGCGATCGCCTCGGCCGCCGGGATCGATTGCGCGAAGTTAAACGCCGGGCCGCCAAAAGTGAACTGAGGGGCGGGCAAGTCGTTGAAGCGAATCCCATGGTGGAAGGTCGCGTCCCATAGCTCACCATTGATCGTGACGCCCTCGATCGAGGCGATCCGGTTATCCACGCCGGGATTGATGAACGTGACGGTCTGTGCGCGCGCAGCGGTCGCCGTAAACGTCAGGATGGCAAGAATGGTGAGGACGGCCTTCATGACCGAGTTCCCGTGTTAACCCCGTTTGTCCGTAGCCAATCGTCGAGACGACGGCTATGCGTTTGGGGAAACATACATCCAAACTAAGCCCTTGACCGTTGGCCGTCAGTCAACAACGCGAGGAACTCCTCGAGTACGTGACGTCACGATCGGTACAGCCCGAAACCGCCCCGCGATCTTTTCTGAATTCCCATCTTCTTGAGGGCTGCAACCCCGCAGGGTCACCGATAAGTGACCACGCCTCGCGAACGGAAACGATGATGCGACCGTCGAAGAGGCCCCAAACAAAAATCTCGCCCAACATCACCTCTCTGGTTATCCGACTCGGAAACCGTTCAGCCCACGGAACCAATTTTCACGAGCATCACTTCGAGCGACGCGGCCGATGGACACATCGATCATGATGTGGTTTGCGAGCGAGGAGTGACGTGTGGACCGTGCCATGCAAGCGGATTTTGAAAGGAAAGGAGTTATTGTCACGATGACATCTGGTTGGAATCGACGCGCCCGACGACTGGCTTGCGTCACGCTTCTTATCAGCGGCTTGCAGCTCAATGACCTCAAGGCATCGGAGACGCACGACAGCTGCTATCTTTGTGGCTGGACAGACTCGGAACCAGCGATCGTAGAATCCGAAGGAGTCGCCATCGATTCGGAGCTGGCGCCGGTTGAAACGGAACCGGCCGCACCGAAACACTCGCCAGTGGTACTGACGCCAGTGGCAAAGGAGACTCTCGAAACCGTTCCGGCGGCTCTCGAGGCCATGGAGGAGGCTTTCGTGGTCGCACCAGAAGCTCTCGCGGTCGTGCGGGAAGCCATTGCTGGCGTACCAGAGGCGTTCGCCGCCGTACGAGAGTCGCTCGCGGGCGAATCGGACGAACCGGAGGCAACGGCGTCGGCGACGGGCGAGCCGAAGGCAACCGTCGCC